>CBDUNQ010000174.1:0-5432 GCA_965368625.1 uncultured Gammaproteobacteria bacterium | reverse complement strand
CACCCAGCAATATTACCAACAGCGGCAGCAGCCACCGCATCCAGGTCCGACCCGGCATTCGGGGCTGGCGCTCCAAACTCTGTTCAGGCATGGTTGTTTCCTTCTTCACTAAGACCTTCCTCTTGCCGGGTCACCCGCTTCCAGCGGCCGCACCAGTGGCCAGTCACCGGCAATGGCACGGTAGAGTGCCACACGAAATTCCAACAGACGCCGTTGCGCCTGCAGATAACTGCGCTCCAGTGACTGATCCGTGAGTGTTACGCTCAACACCCGCAGATAATCCACGGCACCCCGGCGATAACGCGCCTGGGTACGCTCAATCAATTGACGGGAAAGGGCCATTTGCTTTTCCAAGCTCGTCAGCAATAGCTGTTGCTGGCGCTCCTGTACCAGGGCATTTTCCACTTCGGCAAAGGCTTGCAGCATACTCTGCCGGTAATTGGCCAGGGCTTCGGCGGTGACCGCCCGGGTGCGCTGTACCTCGGCACGTCGTGCTCCACCATCCACCAGTGGCAATAACAGATTGGCAGCCAGGTTTCCCAACCAGTTATCCACTACGTCTTCCAGTCTTGCTTCACTGCCACTCAGCGAAGCCGTCAGCGAAATGCGTGGCAGACGTTCGGCCAAAGCTACCGCCAACCGTTGGTCAGCCGCCAGCACCAATTGCCACTGTTGCTGAAGATCGGGACGACGTTGAATCAACGTGCCATCGATACCCCCGAAGGGAAGTGCCGGCATCGCGGGTAACGACCTCTCCCTATCCAGGGCCAGCTGGCCCGGTTGCCGACCGAGCAAGACCGCCAACTGGTGCTCCAGGACCCTGGACCGGGAGCGACTGCTCGCCAGTTCACCCCGGCTGGACTCCAGCAGTTGCCGCTGCTGCAATACATCGACACTGGATACCTTCCCCAAGCGAAAGCGCAACTCCACCAGATCCAGTACCTGCTGATTGGTATCCAACTGGCGCAACAGCAAGTCTTCCTGCGCCCACTCTTCCTGCAGTTGCAACCAGCTGTTTACGATTTGCGCGGAAAGGCTCAGCGCGGCCGTCTGCAATTGATAGGCACTGGCATCGCGCTCCCGCTCCGCCGCCGCCTGACTGGAATTCACCCGACCCCAGAAATCCACTTCATAGGAAGCCGCCAGTCCCAGACTCAGGGATTTCTCTTCTCCCTGGCTACTGCCCTGCTGACGACTGACACCCGCCCCCGCACTCAGATCCAGGGAAGGGATACGCCCGGCCGCGGCCCGGTCAGCCAGGGCTTGCGCCTGATCCAGTCGCGCCCATACCGCTTGCAGACTGAAGTTTTCACGCAGGCCATGCTCCACCAGGTCATTCAGTTGCGCATCGGCAAAGGCTTGCCACCATGCCTCCGGTAGCGCCGGCGTTTCCGATTGCGATGGCTGTATTTCGGGCAAGGGGCGTTCCTGCACCAGACTGCAACCACCCAGGTACAGCAAAACAATCCACCAAAGCCAGGTACGGATGGGCATTCCCGAATACCCTTTACTCATGACGCCGGACTCCCCTGGGCCGGAGTCTGTGACTGGGCGCAAATGGCATGAATACCCCCCAGTGAAAAGGCGGTAATATGCCGTGCCAGCTCCTCGAACTGGGCCGCGGTAACGCGTTCACGCCCAAACAACAGTTTGCGCCTGCCCTTGAAAAAATTGGCGGACAGGCATTGGTTGATGATACTGATTTCACACAGCAGTAATTGTCTCTCCGTGGCGGCATCACCGAGCAGCTCACGTAACAGGGCCTGGGTCTGGGCGCGCACCGGACCCACCAGTTCCCGATGGGTCACGGCAAATACTTCGGTGGGATTGATCATTTCCCGAATGACCAATTGAAACCCTTCCCCCAGGCGCCCGTCATCGAAGGGGCGGTGCAGCAATGCCGTCACCAGGGCATAAAGCCGTTCTTCCGGTGCGGCATCCCGCGGCAGCCCCCCATCAGTGGGATAAGCCTTCATGAAGGTATTGAAGATGGTACGCCACACTTCGGCATACAGGGCTTCCTTGCCACCGAAATGGTAATTGATGGCCGCCACATTGGCACCCGCACGCCGGCAGATCTCCGCCACGGAGGCATCCTGAAAGCCTTTTTCCGCAAACACTTTACAGCCGGCCTGCACCAGTTTCTGGCGGGTTTGCTGACCATCTTTGCGGCTGGCACGCATAGCCACTCCCGAAGCATGAGACCGGCTTCGCCGGTACAGGTGAATATATTAATTCAAATGCACATTTAAATTAAAAGATAGAGTTAAGTCAAGACGATCATCCCGGCCATGAAGAATTGACAACCATTTCAATGGAAAAGTGCCGCATGTTTTTCCCATGCGGTGTATTTCATGGCGGCAATGAACGGCCAGACAGATAATCGAACACGTAGCAGCCGGTTTGATACACTAGGGCCCGTCGCAACCGACCTGCCCTATACCATGACCACCCAGTACCCCTTGGAAACCATCGGCCGTATCCATGCCTGCTACCAGGAGAAATTCGGCATTCCGCGCCAGCCGGGGCTGGTGCCGATTCGCGGTGAAATTGAAATTCTACCCAAGTATGCCCGTGAGGAAGCCTTTCGTGGCCTGGAAGCCTTTTCCCATATATGGGTGATTTTTGTCTTTCATGAAGCCATGCGGGAACAATGGAAACCCACCGTGCGGCCACCACGCCTGGGCGGCAATGAACGCATGGGTGTGTTCGCCAGTCGCTCCATGTTCCGCCCCAATCCCCTGGGCCTGTCGGTAGTGGAATTACTCCAGGTGACTCAGGAGCACGGCGGCATACGGCTGCAGATCCGCGGCGGCGACTTTCTCAACGGCACGCCGGTACTCGATATCAAACCCTACCTCCCCTATGTGGATGCCATACCCGATGCACAGGGAGGCTATGCACCACAAGCACCCGAAGCCACCATGGCCATTCGTTTTGGCCCGGAAGCCAGGGCCAGGCTCGAAGCGCAAAAGAATCGCTTACCAGAACTGGAAGCCTCCATTCGCGCCATACTTGGCTATGGTCCGCGCCCCGCCTATAAAGAAGGAAATAACAAGAACCCACAACAGTTTGCCATGCGCTTATATGAGTTCGATATAAAGTGGCAGGTGGAAGGTCAACAGGTGACCGTGTACGCCATTGAAGAGTGCTGAACACCCTTGCCATCCCGGCAAAGAGCGCAACCACTAACCCATTGCAGTGAAATCATGAGATTGCAGAATCCCCGCAGCCCTGCACTCGAAACTGAAATACCTGCAACTTCCCCATAGCCTCCCTGGGGAAACAGGAAATGATCATTTCTGTTCCAGCCATGATCGCATGCGCACATAGACATCCATAAGGTGGTCGAGGAAACCCGATTCCTGATTGGCATGGGCCATGGGACTGGCACCCACCCAGCGTTCATCCACGGGTTCAGACGCCAGTTGATAACGGCTATCGCAACTGAGCCGCAAGTGTTCAGAGAGATTATCCAGGGTACAGTGCATGACCTGCGAAGAAAGAATCAACACATCCCCCGCGTGAAAATCCGCGCTCAGCCAGCGCGAACCGAATTCCTGCTGCACCCGTACCGGATGTTTACTGTAACGACCACCACGTACAAAGCGCCCATGTTTGAATCGCAGATTGCGACTCAGAATACCGGCCCGGTCGGCATCCAGATTCCAATAGGACTGTGCCAGTGCCGTTTGCCTGTGGGAGTTTTCCAATACCATGATCGGACCCTGTTCCCGCGGCACATCCACCAGTGGTATCCAGGAAGTATAGACATGCGGCGTACCGCGTCCCATATAGACAATGTCGCAGTGGGGCATTTCAGCCTTGCCATACCCCACCACGCGGGTCCAGACCAGATCCAGTGGCCGCACCTCGCCTTGCAACAGCCTTGTATACAGATGCAACATGGGCTCGCCCTGCACCAGTGCCCGCACAGCCGGCAAGCGATCCAGTGCCGGTTCTATATGATATTGATGAAATTCCCGTGAAGGGCGGGCTTCCCTGTAGTGTGGCTGCAGCAAACCAAGCTCCACCAGCCGCTCCACCACGGCGCGACAGGCTGCCTGCACTCGGGATTGCGCGAAGAAGCCCCTGAGAAATAGATAGCCATCCTCGGCGAGGCACTCGCGAAGCTGCGTTACATCATTCAGGCAGTCACTGGATTCCCTTAATTCACCATACGCATCCTGCGCTGTATTCAGTGCATACCCGTTCGAGGTGGGCTTTTGCATCCACATTCCTCAATCGGTGGTCATGAAAGGCAAACAAAGCGTCTGGTTTCTTTATGCAACGAATCATCGAGCGCCTTGCCAGATATCCTTATACCAGACCACACAAGGTACTGACAATCACACAGGTATAGTAGAGCGAAATTATCGGAAACCGAACCAGGAAACGTGAACAGGGGTGGCGCGAACAACGCCACCCCTATCCTGGGATCAATGACAGGATGCGGTCACCACATCGAACCAGCGACTGGCGCAATTGCCGCTATAGATCAAAAGATGAGGTTGACCATCCGCCGCATTCACCACTGCGGTATCGGAACCATGGGTGGAAAACACGTCTGGTGCTGCATCACGGGCATCCCATTGATAGGGCGCATGGATCATGCCGCTGTCACCGGTATTCAAAAGACGGGTTTTGCTACCACTGGTTTTCAGGTTATAAGCGGTTGCATCCGCATGAATCATGCCGCCACTGGAGGCATCCAGGGCCACCACATCTTTACCGGTGTCACTGAAGACATCAATACCCGTGCCATGAATATGAATTTCACCACCGGTATTATTGGTACCGGCCACCGCCCCCACGCCGGCAGCCGGCGCCCGCCCGTAGTTATAGTTGAGCAGGCCACCATCGAGAAACACCCGCAGTACAGAGCCATATACATGGACAATACCGGCATCGGTGGCAAGGATGGCACCACTTTCACCAACCTGCTCGGATGCCGGTATGCTGGCAGTCACTTCCGAGCCGAAAAACCAGCTTTCATCACAGGTGGCGCGGTACGTGGAGGCAATCGTGTATTTGGCACGGGAAATCAGCTTGCTGCTGAACCAGTAGTGACTGCCTCTTTGCGCACCACAGGTGGGTTCATACCAGGCCCGGCCGGGGGCATCCACATCCACATTGGACCAGCGCGAATCACCACCACCACTCCATACGATGGCGCCATAGGAATCACTGGTGATACTCATATCGGAAAAACTCAGGCCAGTACAGTTATTAATGATATAAGGCAGGGGTGAAGCGAAGGCATTGGGAACCGCCGCCATAATGGTTTGCCCGGCACCACTGCCGGCAAAGGAAATATGCCCGGTGAAGCCTTCCGTGGGCCGACAAGTCAGATTCATGGAGCCATAGTGAGTACCGGGAAAGATTTCCACCTTCAACGGTGCTGCTGCGCTGGGCACCGGATCACGCACAGT
>CBDUNQ010000173.1:0-5441 GCA_965368625.1 uncultured Gammaproteobacteria bacterium | reverse complement strand
CACTTCGTTCGCAATGACGAGGTGTTATCCGCACAACCCCACCCACGCCAATCCATGCACCCGTAGGCGCCAGCGAAGCTGGCGAACATGGGTGGCACAACCAATTAGAGTGCCAGGTCTGTTCGCGAGCTGCGCTCGCTCCTACAGGTGCATCAACCCCCTGCGCCGTAACCTGAAACCTCCCGTAGGAGCCAGCGAAGCTGGCGAAGGCTGGTGGCACAACCGATTCGAGTGCCAAACCTGTTCGCGAGCTGCGCTCGCTCCTACAGGTGGTAATCGGGTGGTTTATGGTTGTGGCGCCAGCGCAGCTGGTGGGCAGGAATGGCGATGTCCTGGCCGGCGATGGAAGCAGGCAGGCTCAGCGAATGGTGATGTTGTGCATGCGGCGTGTTTTTTCCAGCATGCGCCAGGTGGATCGATTGTTGTTGAAGCGGCAAACCTGATCCAGGGATACCCAGATAATGTCGTGGGATTCATCATTGCCGGGAATGGGGATGGTGTTATCGATTTCCACCAGAAAGCGGATATCAATATGGTAATGGCGCGGATCATGATTGCTGGCATGGATGGTGTGAATATCCACATCGAATACCCTGTCATCCACCAGCCGTACCTGGGCGAGATCCACTCCGGTTTCTTCGGCGGTTTCCCGTAAGGCAACCCGCAGAATATCTGCATCGCCATCGGCGTGGCCGCCGGGCTGAAACCATTGATCTAGCTTGCGGTGGTGAAGGAGCAGCACATGATGGCGGTCCGGGCTTACCACCCAGGCAGAACCGGTGACATGCCCGGGCCACAGCTCCCGATAAAAACAATCTTCATGCTGGTTCACAAAGGCAATGGCGCGTTGCACATACGCCGCTTCATCCATGAAGAGGGTGTGATGCGCGTGAAGCATGGAGAGCAGTTCCTGGCGGTGCATGCTTAGGGCCTGTTGACCTGAACCCGACAGGCGCTGCCGGGTTTTTCATTCCGATACGCCCGAGCCGCCATAGGCGCGTATGAATAAGGCTTTGATTCGTTGTTTTTTCCCGTTATCTCTGTCATTGCAATGGTCTGCATGTCTTTCCGTGCCTGGTGAGATAGGCGGGCTAGGTGCCCGATGGATTTTCAATGGCGGCAATGGCCGCGGCGGCGGCTTCATCCACATCCGCTTCGCTACCCGCGATGGTCAAACGACCAAAGGCGCCCACGGCACGTACATCCACCAGGGTGATATTGGCAGCCTTTTCCGCCTGGTTGGCGGCATACACTATATAGCCGGCCGGATCCGTTTCCAGAATGAACATGCTCTGCCCGGGAAGAATCATGGAGCCGCGGCGATCCTGACGGTTGATCACCACCGTGTGGTCCGGGGTCATGCCGCGAATGGTTTCATGCCAGGCAATGTGGCATTTCTGGCGATCATCAATTTGCGCGCCAATGCGGGACAGGATGATCTTGCCCGCTTCGCGCACATCACTCTGGTCACGTTGGTGAATCACCATGGTACCAAAGGCACGCTCCACCACTTGTTGTGCAAGATGCACACGCGTGGCCTTGAGAGCAATATCCGTTACCCGGTGAACCGCCATGCCGGGAGATACCTCCACCCACAGACAGGCATTTCCCGGAACCGTGGGAAAACCCTGGGATACCGTCGCCATATATTCCGCCAGCTGCGGCTGCAGCGAGTCGATATAGACGTAGGTTCTGAGTTTGATCATGAAGGTGATACGCGAGTCATGGGATAATAAGACAGAGTGTACTCGGGATGCTGAGGTCGATGGAAATATATAAATACATACATACCCATAGATACAGATCTATGAATAAATTTCACTTTTTTGAACGATTCGCTATATACTATGCGGATCGAAACGGACCCGCACCATTTCCAGGCCGATGATACTATACTACGTACGTGATGATCTCGATACATAGACGATAATCGATCTATTGCAAAGAAAAGATCGATTGGAATCGAATGAACCATCCCGCCTATTATCCCCTAAGCTCGAAAAAGTGCTTAGCGAATTGTCTACCCAGCAACCGAACAGGAGTTGACCATGGCTATAAAGACCTATGACGCCGGAGTCAAGGAATACCGTGATATGTACTGGACGCCGGACTATGTCCCTCTCGACACAGACCTGCTTGCCTGCTTTAAGTGTACCGGTCAGCCCGGTGTTCCACGCGAAGAAGTCGCAGCAGCCGTGGCGGCCGAATCTTCCACTGGTACCTGGAGTACGGTGTGGTCCGAACTCCTTACCGACCTCGAATACTACAAGGGCCGCGCCTACCGCATCGAAGACGTGCCGGGCGATGCCGAATCTTTCTATGCATTCATTGCCTACCCCATCGATCTGTTCGAAGAGGGTTCTATCGTAAACGTACTGACCTCCTTGGTCGGAAACGTGTTTGGTTTCAAGGCGTTGCGTCACCTGCGTCTGGAAGATATCCGCTTCCCGATTGCCTACATCAAGACCTGTGGCGGTCCTCCTGCCGGTATCCAGGTTGAGCGTGATCGCTTGAACAAGTATGGCCGTCCCATGCTGGGCGCCACCATCAAGCCGAAGCTGGGTCTGTCCGCCAAGAACTATGGCCGTGCCGTATACGAATGTCTGCGCGGCGGTCTGGATCTGACCAAGGACGATGAAAACGTAAACTCCCAGCCTTTCATGCGCTGGCGCGACCGTTTTGAATTCGTTGCCGAAGCCATTCAGAAGGCGCAGTCCGAAACGGGTGAGCGTAAGGGTCACTACCTGAACGTTACCGCTTCCACTCCGGAAGAAATGTACAAGCGTGCCGAATTCGCCAAAGAAGTCGGTTGCCCCATCATCATGCATGACTTCCTGACCGGTGGCTTCACCGCCAACACGGGTCTGGCCAACTGGTGTCGTGACAATGGCATGCTGCTGCACATTCACCGTGCCATGCACGCGGTAATCGACCGTCATCCCAAGCATGGTATCCACTTCCGCGTACTGGCCAAGTGCCTGCGTCTGTCCGGTGGTGACCATCTGCATACCGGTACTGTGGTAGGTAAGCTGGAAGGTGATCGTAATTCCACGCTGGGCTTTGTGGATCAGCTGCGTGAATCCTTCGTGCCGGAAGATCGTGCACGTGGTGTGTTCTTCGATCAGGACTGGGGTTCCATGCCGGGCGTATTCGCTGTGGCCTCCGGTGGTATCCATGTATGGCACATGCCGGCACTGGTCACCATCTTCGGTGATGATTCCGTGCTGCAGTTCGGTGGTGGTACACAGGGTCACCCCTGGGGTAACGCTGCTGGCGCCGCTGCCAACCGTGTTGCACTGGAAGCCAGTGTCAAGGCGCGTAACGAAGGTCGTGAAATCGAGAAAGAAGCCCGCGACATTCTTACCGAAGCCGCCAAGAGCAGTCCTGAACTGGCCATGGCGATGGACACCTGGAAGGAAATCAAGTTTGAGTTTGACACGGTTGATAAGCTGGACGTGGCCTGAGCCCACCATCAACCCGAGTTAAACGGTATCTGAATCAAATACGAGGAATACATCATGTCAAATTCGCATGAAGTGGGTGATTTCCAAACTGCCCAGACACTGGAGACCTTTGGCTTCCTGCCCAAGCTCACACAGGATGAAGTGTATCAGCAGATTGCTTACATCATTGCCCAGGGCTGGACGCCTGCCATTGAGCATGAGCATCCAAGCCGCTCCACGGACCACTACTGGACCATGTGGAAACTGCCCTTCTTCGGTGAGCAGGATCTGGATTCGGTTGTGGCGGAGCTGGAAGCCTGCCGTCGCGCCTATCCGGGCCACCATGTTCGCCTGCTGGGGTATGACAACTATACCCAGAGTCAGGGTTCTGCCTTTGTAGTGTTTGAAGGTCGCTCCTGATAGGAACGGTGAATGGTTGCCCTGAATAGCGGGGCAACCGGTGAAATCGACAGGCGTGTAGCGACGCGATGGGGTTTATCATGGGACAGACTGCAAATATGAATAGCAACAGTGTACGTGCAATGGCGCTTGCCCGACGCCGTGCCATGTCCGTTTCGGGCAAGGCGGCAAACGGTAGCGCGGCTGCATCTGCACCTGCCACTCAGGCCAGGACCGGCAGTGCAGCAAAGCCATCCGGGACTGCGGCACGACCGCCCGTGAGAGCTGCGCGGCCAGCCGGTGCAACGGTTTCGGGTCGTAATGCTTCCAGAATGCGTCGTCAAGCCATGTCCCAACAGGGAAAGGCGGGGCTCAAAACGCAGGATAGAACGCGTAGCATGCCGGCACCGCAAGCCAGTGCGGCGCCTGCCAAGGTGGCGGATGCCGGTGCCCGGGATTGCGGCTGTGGCTGTAAGGGGAAATCCTCTGAACGTGCTGCCAGCAAGCCAGTGGCCACGGCAGTTAAGGGGCGTGCCCCGGCCAATCGTGCCAAGGCGCGCGTCAAGACCAGTATGAATCCCACGCGGGCAGCTGCACTGGCACGTCGCCAGGCGCAATCCACCCGTGGCAAAGCAGGTGTAAGCAAGGGTGGTATGAGTTCCGCGCAGGTGGCACGCGCGGCGAACCCGCAACTGACCGGGCGTGAAATGGCTCAGACCCTGCGTTCGCAACGCAGTCAGAAGGGCAAAACCGGGCAGCGAAAGAGTGAGCCGGCCGGTCGCACCCGCCCTGCAAAAAAAGCTGCTGATGCGGGTGGTGCGCAGGATGCCCCCTGGAAAGTCGGTGCCAGCGAAACCAGTCATGGCCAACGGGTAACCGGGACCATGGTGGGCCGCAGCCCGAAAACCACGGGTGATGAACCCAGCACCTGCCGTGCCGTTACCGGTACCGAATATATGGGTGCCGATGTGTTTCGTGATTTCTGTCAGAGCGATCCGGCAAAAAACCCGCACAAGGTGCGCTTGAGCCCGACGGGTCATGGCAACCTGGTTTCGGGTAACGAAGTCGGTCGCAGCATGAAGGTTACCGGTGATGAGCCGGGCACCTGCAAGCGGGTTACCGGCAGCCAGTACCTGAGCCCAACGCAAACGGAAGCCTTTTGTGGTACCAAGGCAGTGGCGGAGCTTCCCAAGCCGCGCCGTGCCGAAACCCTCAAGGGCAAGGCGGTTACCGGTAATAACGTGGGCCGCTCTGAAAAAGTAACGGGTGATGAGCCGGGTTCCGGTCGGCAACTCACCGGTACCCAGTACATGCAGTCTGCTGAAGGCGGTCGGGCACCTGTCAAAGTGGGTAAGAGCTCCACGGAGTTTGGTGGTTCGGTCACGGGCACCATGGTGGGTCGTGGCGAGCGCGTCACGGGCGATGAGCCAGGCAGTTGCCGCAATGTAACGGGTAACAATTATATTGGTGCCGAACAGTTTCAGAAATTCTGTGACACCACGCCGGCGCCACGCAAGAATGTAAAGGCCGAAGTCTCGCAGACCCTGAAGGGTGAGCGGGTAACCGGCACCATGACCGGTCGTTCCACCAAGACCACCG
>CBDUNQ010000172.1:0-5467 GCA_965368625.1 uncultured Gammaproteobacteria bacterium | reverse complement strand
AGGCGCACAAGATACTGGAGCACAAGGAAATTGTACAGAATCCCCACATGGTGTAGCCTCTAGCGTCCTGACACATCCAGCAACGGATCGCCCTATCGGGTCTGCGCCCTATCCCCTGGATCAGCAGTGCCCATCAGAGTAGTGTTAACAAGCCCTAAGGAATGCCTCGTGTACCAGCTTGCCGAACAACGCCTTTCCCGCCTCGTCCAGTCATCCCAGGAAAAAGAGCTTTGCGGGGGACTGGTTGGCCTGGAAAAAGAAAGTCTGCGAGTTGCCCCCGATGGCAGTCTTGCACAAACCCCACACCCCGCTTCCCTGGGATCGGCCCTGACCCACCCCTACATCACCACCGATTATTCCGAAGCCTTGCTGGAGCTCATCACCCCACCCTTTCCCGACAGCCAGCAGTCACTGGATTTCCTGCAGGACACCCATCGTTTCGTCTATGAAAAACTCGGTGAAGAATTCCTCTGGGCCACCAGCATGCCCTGCGTGGTGGCAGGTGAAAGCAGTATTCCCATTGCCCAATATGGCCACTCCAATGCCGGCATGATGAAAACCGTGTACCGGCGTGGCCTGGGGCATCGCTACGGACGCATGATGCAGGTCATCGCCGGGGTGCACTTCAACTATTCAGTGCCGGAAACCTTCTGGCCCCTGCATCAGGAGCATGAAGGTGACCGCGGCAATCTTCAGGCTTTCATTTCCGCACGTTACTTCGACATGATTCGAAACCTGCAGCGCTATGGATGGCTCGTGCCCTACCTGTTCGGAGCGTCGCCGGCGGTATGCACTTCCTTCCTGGGTGACCTGGAAACCCATATGCCCCTGTTTGACCCGCACACCTACTACGAACCCTTTGCCACATCACTGCGCATGGGCGACATCGGCTACCAGAACAGCCGCGAAGACAAAACCGGGGTACGTGCCAACTACAACAGCCTGGAAAGCTATATCGACAGCCTCACCTGCGCCATCAATACCCCATACCCCGAGTATGAGCGCATGGGTATTGTGGTAAACGGTGAATATGAACAGCTCAATGCCAACCTGCTGCAAATCGAAAACGAGTATTACAGCACCATACGCCCCAAGCAGATCCTGGAATACATGGAAAAGCCCTCTCTCGCATTGCAACGGCGCGGGGTTCGTTATGTGGAATTACGCTCCCTGGATGTCAATGCCTATGATCCCCTGGGGGTCAACGAAGAGCAGTTACACTTTCTTGAGGTATTCCTGTTGTTTTGCCTGTTTCAGAAAAGCCCTGACATCGACAACGCGGAACGCCGGGAAATCAACCATAATCAAAGCGCCACCGCACACCGGGGCCGCGACCCCGCCTTACGCTTGCAGCGACAGGGCGGGGAAGTCTCTCTGCGGGACTGGGCCGGGGAATTGTTGCATGCCATGGAAGGGGTGGCGGATATTCTGGATTCGGGCCATTCAAAGGGGGAGTACCGATCCAGCCTGCAACACTTACAGGGCTTAGCCAGGGACCCGGAAAGCACCCCCTCCGCCCACATGTTACGGGAAATGCGCGAAAACGGGGAAGGTTTTCATGCCTTTGCAAAGCGTATGTCATTGAAACACAGGAGGTATTTTAAATCGTTACCCGCTTCGGGCACTTCATTCAGCGAATTTGAAAACCTGGCACAGCACTCGCTGCAAGAGCAGGCTGCGCGGGAATCCGCCCCGCAAAAACCCTTTGACCAGTTTCTCGCCGACTATTTTGCCCAGACCTGAAAAAAGGTTTTCCATTCGTTCTCTTTTCTGCTATAACAAGAACCAATAGAGAACAAGTGCACCATCGCATTGGAGGAAAACCGCCATGAAAAACAGAAAGCCCTACATCATGCACGATCAGGTTCGTAACCAGGTATCCAGCATCATGGCCTGGAAACCCCACCGGGCGGGTGAAGAAGAAACCCCCATCCGTCTGCACTTGCTGATCAGCCGCTGGCTGCAACGCGCCGCAGATGCCTGTGCCCGGGGATTCCAGCCTACCCAGCATGCGCACTCCTGAACCTGACCTGGCCGGGTTCATCCAATGGCCCGGCCAATCAGTACACGGACGACTTACACCCAGGCAAACCAGAGTGGCAGGGTAATAAAGCTCAACAGGGTACTCAGGGTTACCGCACCGGCAAACAAACCGGTATCCAGTCCATAGCGATCGCAGATCACCACACCCAGCAACATGCAGGGCATAGCCCCTTCCAATACCACTGCGCGCAATACCTCCCCTTCAAGGCCCAGGTTGGCGGCTACCAGCCACACCAAGGCCGGCATCAGCAATAATTGAATTACCACGATACTGATCAATGGCCCCAGATTCCCCACATTCACCACATCGGCCCGTAACCGCATACCTACGGAAAGCAGCATCAATGGGGCCACTCCACTGGCGAGTCGTTCCAGGGCGCCCTGCAACAGCTCAGGCATGGGTACTTGCGCCAGGTTCAAGAAGATAGCCAATGCCGCTGCCCACAGGGCCGGTATCCGCAGCAAGCCCTGTAGCCCAAATCCCGACGAGGCATGGCTACCCAAACGCTGGGCAAGGTAAATACCCAGCGTAAGCAGTAGAGGGGTACAGGCAAATAAATCGTACTGAATGGCAATACTGCGCGCCCAGCTACCCAGCACCCCTTCCAGTACCGGCAAGCCGAGGTAGGTGGCATTGGGAAAGGCCGCAGCCAACAAAACCGCCCCCATGGTCGGCGACGACATGCCACACAGACGACAGATAAAATAGCTGATTACCATTGCCCCAAGCACACCTGAGGCGGCGGCCAGGGAAATCCGCAGGGAATCCAGACCCAGAGGGGAGCTCCACAGAACCAGCAATACCAGCGCAGGCAGTAGCAGGTAGTACACCAGGTCGGCAATGGCCCTGCGTAACACATCCGCCGCCAGACCACCTGGCTGTAGCCACTGCCACACCAGCCCGGCAAACACCAGTAAACCCATCTGCCCCAGAAGAGTATGCATCAACCTATGCCGGACCCGGTGCCGGGCAGTGCCTGCCCTGCGATCACCACATCAAATCGTCCGGTACCACATAGTCCTTGTAAGGATCATCTTCCGCCAGTGCTGTTTCCGGTTGTTGTTGGCTGCCATCGAACAGGTACAGGTCAGGATCAATTTCCGCTACTTGCGCACGCAGATTGGCATCAATGAGAAAATCTCGTTTACCCATGACGACGATAAGTAAACTACCCGCCAACAGGGCATCCCGTTGCGTGGCCGTTACATAGAGCCGCCGAATCCGGTTATTCGCCTGAAAATGAAATGGAATTTCACCCGTGGCGTCATTACACTGATGCTTGAGGAGCAAGCCGCGCACCTTATCTTTGCGCTGCTGGATCGCACGGGCCTGTTGCAGGGCCTGCTGTTCTTGCTTTTTCCGCTCGCGCTCCATGGCGCGCAGCTCACGTTGCTCCCGCTCCAGCTCAGGATCCCTGATCCGCTTCGCGGAGGCCTTGCGGGGAGGCGACTTGGCCCGGGAAGGCTTCTTGCGCGCGCTGGCAGTGGATGGCGTGGGGCGCTTCGCCTTGGGTTTTTCCCTGGCGATCTGCGCCTGATCCGCGAGACCCGCCTTGATCAACTGCTCCTGTAATGAATTTGCCATACTTTACTCTGAAATCTGTCTGTATGCGCGATAGTGGCTTTCCGCCACCTGCCACGCCTGGTACAAACCTGCTGCATCACCTGAATTTTGACCAATATCAATGTTTCCGGGCGGTTAGCTGGGTACTCTTTTGCTCATGGACCTGGAATTGATCAGTTTTGTAATATGCCCTTTCGCCCAGCGGGCGGCAATCACGCTCAATTACAAGCATACGCCCCATCGTATCACTCATATCGATTTCGACCACCCCCCCGATTGGCTCAGGGAGCTATCTCCCTTCGGCAAGGTACCGCTGCTGCGCGTGGATCACACTCATATTTTATTTGAATCCGCAGTCATCGATGAGTTTCTTGACGAAATCACGCCGGGCAGCCTGCTTCCACAAGACCCCCTTACCCGCGCACTGGATCGCAGCTGGATTGAATTCGGCAGTGCCTGCCTGGTGAACCTGTCCGGCATGATGCATGCCAGGGATTCACAGCGCTATGAAGATCAATACAGTGAATTGAAAATCAAGCTTTCCAAACTGGAAAATATTCTGCAATCACAACCTTATTTCAATGGTGAAGCGCTTTCACTGGTGGACTTCGCCTACGCCCCGCTGTTTATGCGGGCCCAGCTGCTTGGACTTACTGCCGACCTTTATGAAAATACTCCCCGTATCCGTGCCTGGGCGGAAACACTTTTGAGCCTGGATGCCGTAAGCCAATCCGTCGTTAGCGACTTTGCCATGCAATTGCGGAATCATATTAGCCATCATGCTCCCTATGCCGCCTCTCGCCTGCATTGCAAAACTGATATTGTTTGACATGACCACGGGTCGATACCAGGGAAACGCAGGCGGGCAGCGATAGGTACTGCCCACGGAATTCAGTGGGCACGCAAACGACACCAGAAAGTGGCACCTTGATCCGCGTTATTACGGACCCCGATTTCTCCACTGCATTGCTCCACCAGTTGTTTACAGACGGAAAGCCCGATACCGGCACCTGTCTCTCCTCCCGTGGGAAGGTTGATGACATCAGAAAATTTACTGAAAATACGTTCCATTTCCGTACTGGGAATTCCCGGCCCCTGATCACAGATCTCCACGATGGCCCACTCTCCTTCGAGGCGGGTACTTACCCGTGTCGTGGAACCCTTGGGGCTGAATTTAATGGCGTTATCCACCAGATTTTCCACTACCTGCTCCAGGCGAGGCTCCACCAGGGGCACCGGTTCAACGGCTTCATCCAGCTCGACATCAATGGCGATCCCTTTTCGACGCGCATGCACCATGTTCCGGGAAATCACCGTCCGGGTCAGTTCATTCAAGCTGGTTTGCTCATGGCCGCGCCCCTGCTCCGTTGCCTTCAGCTGCAGAAAACGATCCACTCGATCCTGTGTATCCGCTACCACACGGGATATCTGTTCCACCAAAGCATTCACTTGCGATTTGTGCCCCGGCTCTGAGGATACCTGCTCCCGCAATTCAGCTGAGAGGCTTTGCACCTGCATCAGCGCCCGTTTGACATCAAAACTGGTAACTCGCAGAAAATCATCATTCTGGTCTGCCAGGCGTTTCAACACCAGGTGGGTCCGTATGCGCGCCAGTACCACCAGAAAATCAACCGGTTTGGTGACATAGTCATTGGCACCCAGCTGCAAGGCTTCCACGGCCGAATTGCTGTGTGCCAGTGCGGTGACCATGATGACGGGAAGTTGCAACAGGGAATAGTCATCCCTTATACGTTGCAGGGTCTCAAAGCCATCCATATCGCGCATCATTACATCCAGCAATATCAGATCAATGGCCTTCACACCCAATAGGCGCAATGCCTCTTTTCCGGAACCCACATT
>CBDUNQ010000171.1:0-5473 GCA_965368625.1 uncultured Gammaproteobacteria bacterium | reverse complement strand
GCAGTGGATCACTACTTCAAGGTAAATTACAACAGCACCAAAATATCCGAAACACCAGAGCTGCGGAAACACGCAGAAAAAATACACCCGATTCCACAACATCTCCCCATTCGACCGGCCAGCAAGGCGGGCTTATACCACCGGCTGTTTCTGCCCACCAGGCTTCAGGGTTTTCAAGGCACGCCAGGCTATGAACGTCCACCAATGAGTCATTATCATATGATTCGTCAGCGAATGAATCACCTTACAACCCTAGACACTCTTGAGCAGCTGAACCAGCTTTCCCAAACAGAGAAAGAGATTGACATCCTCTTCGTCACCAGCTTTCGCGCACGCGAGCGGCACCTGGAGAAAATGCGTCACCGCCACCAAATCATACAAGGCTTGCAAAAACAGAAAGACCTTCGAATCATGGCGGGCTTCACGGCACATAATGCCATCCCCAGTGAATTTTCAGCAGCAACCATACGACGTTTTCCACTGGATGAATTTCTACGCCTAACCAGTCAGGCACGCATTGTAATCTATACCCGCGGAAGTGATGACTGCATATCATCCAAGCTCAGCACTTGCCTTTGCCTGGGCAATACAATCATTGGCCAGCCACTGATCAATAACCTTGAATACTATGGGAAATTTCCGCACCTTGTAGAACAGTTTGCCTATGAAACCCCAGATGAAATCATCACGGCGGCCGTCAAGCTGGCGCACAATCGGGAGCACCAGAAGACCCTGCAGACGGAAAACAAACGTTTTTTCTCTTCCCAGCTGGAGCCATCCCCGGTCTGCCACCAGATCCTGCAGCTAGCCGACTGACACATATCCATTGATTTCAGTCTGTTACAGCAAACCACCCCTGCCCATGTTCACTTGAATTCCGTCAAATGCTAGTATCATCCGCTGGGGTGCCTCGATTACGAAGCAATCATAGAACGGCATAAGCACAACCACAGGAGTCACATTTTTTCGCCTCTGCGTTGCTTTACAAGCAGCACAAGGACGGTGGGTGGTGCTGTGGCGTGGGCGCAAACTGAATAATTATAAAAGTGGAGTCGATTCAATCATGGATGCACGATCAATCGGTTTATTTTCTGTCATTTCAGGCCAAATTCTGAATAGTTTGAAACCTGCCACTGACGTATTTGGGTTTTCACCCAGCCATTTCCTTGCCGGCTTACTGCTGATCATCGCCGCCGTACCCAGTCAGGCCGCAATCAACTTCATCAACAGCACCCCAGGTAGCGGCATTGTATCCTCCGGCACCAGCATGGGGGCATCCTGGGGCGATATGAACGGTGATGGCTGGCCCGATCTCTGGCTGGGAAATCACCTGCAGGCACAACCCGGCCTCTATATCAATAATGGAAACGGCAACTTTACCAATATTGCAGGGAACCTGAATCTACCCCGGTTCGACAAGCACGGCGCCGCCTGGGCGGACTTCGATAATGACGGTGATCAGGATATGATCCTGACTGTGGGTGCAAACTCCGGCAGCAGTGAAGCACCTAACCGTTTCTTTGAAAACATCAATGGCTCTTTCAGTGAGCGAGCCGTGGACTATGGTCTCGATTTTCCCCTGGCACGCGCCCGCTCTCCCCAGTGGTTCGACTGGAATCTTGACGGCAAACTCGATCTGTTTATTGCCGGCTTCCCCCGCCCGGACAATCTCGCCCCTTCATCCTTATTCACCCAAAATGAAACCGGGTTTACCAATAACACCACAGCTCTCGGCATTTCAACCAGAGCAACCAATTTTTTCTCACAAATCATTCACCTGGCATCCGAAAACCGCAATGCCCTGATGATACATGGCATATGGCCGAACTTTCCCGATGGTCTTTACCGCTATGACAGTCAGGGCTTTACCGATGTAAGCCAGGCACGCATCCCGCAAACCAGTGATGTATGGGATGCCGCCATTGGTGACTTCAACAATGATCTGATGAATGACATCTACCTGACACGCTTACTCAATCCTAGTTTCATCAAGCAAATGGATAACCGTAATCTGTATGCACACATCATCGTGCGAACAGAAGAAAAAGGGATAAGCTTCTATTCTCCCGGGGATCTACTGCTCGATTTCAACCTGACAGGGTTTGCGCCGACTGAAATCTTCATTGGCAGTGCTGGCACCAATCCAGCTGGTAGCAGTTTCATCGTGACCGCAGCTGAAGCAGAAGGCGAAGTCAGTCATGTACCCGGAGTAAGCCATGGCATTTACATCAGCCACTCCAGAGCCACTTCAACCTGGAAGATCATGGTAAGTAAAAACGCTACAGCAACAGCGGATTTCACCCTGGTTTCCAGCCAGGCGATCACTGGCTTGGCAGAAACCGGCTTTGTCAGTTCCGATGGCGCACTCAGCGATGTACTCCTGATGCAATCCGACAGTGGCTTCCAGGCTGCAGCCAATGCCGGGGATCTGGGTGTCCCGAGCACCTGTGAATCGGCTGCTGCAGCGGATTTTGATAACGACATGGATCTGGATCTTTACCTGGTATGTCACGATCCTGTATCCAACATTCCCAATCAATTATTTGAAAATCTGGGTAATGGTCAGTTTTCAAGGGTTGCCCAGGCAGGCGGAGCCGAAGGGTCCATGGCGGGCAGGGGAGACAGTATCGCCCTCGCGGATTATGACCAGGACGGCTTCATAGATATGATCATCATGAATGGTGCTGCCAGTGAGCCTTTCAATAACGGGCCGGTGGAATTATTCAAAAATACCGGCAATAGCAATCACTGGCTGGAAATTGACCTGGAAGGCATCTCATCCAACCGGGATGGCATCGGAGCCAGAGTCATCGTCACCACCCCCGACGGTCAGCAACAGCTGCGAGAACAAAATGGGGGCATGCATAAATTCACCCAGAATCATCAACGCCTGCATTTTGGCCTGGGCAATAATCGCAAAGTAAGCACGATCACCATTGATTGGCCGAACAGCTCCCGTCAAATCATCAAGAACATTCTTGCGGATCAAATTATCCGGGTATATGAAGCAGGCCAATCCAGTCCTGCGGGGATGCCATTTTATCAATTTGGTAGCGAAGAAGGGTTTTTTGCATGGAAGGATTACTTTGATGGCCCCTATCATTTTATCGTGAATGGTGGAGGCAGTGTAAGCACCTTCAATATTAATCTGCTTTCCTCCAAACCGATTGTTACGACCACTCCAGTGAGTATTGAACCCAATGACCGCCTGGTGAATTCCACGGCCGGGATAAGCCTGCAGTCCATCATTTCATCCGGCATCGATGGCATGGATGTTCAATTTTCCCCCGGCGCCAAAAGCCTTATATCCGTATCCAAAGAGGGCATCAGCAATCCTCGGCAGCTTCGTGTGGGCATCTCGGGCAAGCCACTAGCCCCCAGTGGATTTATTGGCGATCTTTCATTATTCCCGGAGCTGGCAGACCTCAGCACACAGGATAAAGCCGGGCTTTATATCGGCAAAGAACCACAAGCCAATCGCCTCAACCTGCGCATCAATGGCGATGGCAAGTTCAGAAAACACAATGCCGCCATATTATGCGGCACACCGCTTTCCAACCTGACACCCATATCCATAGAAACCAACGATGAACTGATCACCCCATCCAGTCATGCTGTATTTCTGAATAACTATCTGTATTCCGGGGTGGACGGTATCGATATTTCCTGCATCGACAGTACGCTGGTGGGTATCACCTATGACCAGGAAACCCTGACATCACCCCACCTGATTACCGCAGGTGAGTCATTATCTCCCCAAGCCAATGCCTACTGGCTTCCGGAGCTGACTCCCTATGGTGAACCAGGCACACTGCTCATGGGGGAAGATGGAATCTTTATCTGGAAAGATGTGCAGGGATCGTGGCACTTACGGATCACCTCGAGTGCGTACAGAACCTTTACCGGAACACTGCGCGGCAACGCCCTCCACAGCCTGGTTCAACCTCATAGCCTGGAAGCCAACGATATCCTGGACACCGGAAACCCGCAAAATATCACCTTTTCCCTGAATGTTGGCCGCAATGGTGTGGATGGGTTTGACTTCGCCTATCCAGCCGATGCCACTCTTGAACTTGATATCAGCTCTCCCGCCAATGCCAGCCAAGTGGTATTTCTGGGGGAGGCGCGGACACCGATCCTGAGACTTCCTCTAGATCTGTCCGGCTGGAAGTAAGCTCGAAGACGATGCACACAGTGGTGGATAGCATACTAATCCGCTCGCAGTAGAGCTGCATGGCTTAGCTCAGTAGCCATCAGGTTTCCTGATCAAAGGCGGCCCAAGGGGCCGCTGCAAGTTGAAAAAATCCATCCATAGCTATTTCAACATTCTGCTGATAGCGAATAAGCCGGAATGAGAGCCCCTGCTGGGCGACATTTTTACAGCGCAAATCACCTTGCCTGCGATGTACTTACCATACTGAAACGCAAGACAATGCAGATTTGCATCCGTATTATCAGGCCCTAGGGTAGCCAGTAGGCATTGGGCTTGCCGAATGAGCCATCGTTCCGGTTCACATTCCGCACATTGACAATACTATCCTGCCGGTAGGCAAAACCAATATTGGTAGCGCTACCGGTGACATCCGGCGTATACGAAACATTCATGCCATCCATATGCGCACCCATGGAGGCCACAAGACTAACCGCATTGGTAGTTTGTACCACCTCATCTTTGGCTTCCAGCAATACCGGGGAAAATGAGGAAAGGGGGGTTGCCCCCATCACGTCAAATATCAGTGTTCGCCAGGGGCCATCGCCATTCAGACGCACCTCTAGTGCACCGGAGGTATTTTTCCCGAAGAACAAGCCCAGCTCTGCACCATTGGTAAAATCGGGTCGTACAGGAAACTCATCCAAATCCACAATCCATCCCGCCGGTGTCAATGGGCTGCCCTGCGCACCCACATGAATCTGCCGTGGATTTGCCACTCCGTCTTTTTCCACTGAAATCATTGCTTTTGCACCAGGCGCCAGCGAAAACTCCACACCATCCTGGCCGCGGGCCACTACTGAATTAAAGATAAAACCATGACTGTCCCGCTGCCACTGATCCTGATTTTCCACCAATACCGCCTGGGCGTTGACCAGGGGCTGATCACTGATCAGCTTGATGGTGAATTCGGTACGTTGCGTTCCGGCACTTACCCGTAGCGTGTAGTCACCACTGGCATTCTCCTTCCAGATATATACCCCGGTATCGACTCCCGCTTGGTAGTCAGGTTTGCCAATGATGGGTGGCTGCAGCGGTTCGATGACATGCAAGACCTGGTCCGAGGGTACACCACTGATCTGTTGCACCACTCCACTCGGCCAACTGATCAACAGATCCTGCACCTGACCATTGGGGCCAAGCCCGAAATGCACGCGCTGTTGATTTTGCGCGCGGGAATGTATTCCTCCATTTTGCTCACGCCGCTGAAGTACCCCCCCCGCCTTGAGCAAAACAGCCGCACCTATGGCATCCCGATTGGAG
>CBDUNQ010000170.1:0-5485 GCA_965368625.1 uncultured Gammaproteobacteria bacterium | reverse complement strand
CACTTGGTGGCGCAATGTTACAGGTTACTGTCAATGAAAGCGGTCAGCTGTGACTTGGACAGCGCGCCTACCTTCGTGGCTTCCACATTGCCGCCTTTGAACAGCATGAGCGTTGGTATGCCACGGATGCCGTATTTCGGTGGTGTCTGGGGGTTTTCATCGATGTTCAGTTTGGCGATTTTGATCTTGCCATCGTATTCATCGGCAATTTCATTGAGTATCGGAGTGATCATCTTGCAGGGGCCACACCATTCGGCCCAATAATCTACCAGTACGGGTTCATTGGCGCCGAGCACTTCTTTATCAAAGGTGTCATCGGTCACATAGACAATACGTTCACTCACTGTAATTCAACCTCCTGCTTGCAGGTTTTCTCTGGGTATCTATCTGGAGTACGCCGAGTAAGCTGTGTGTCTTCAATTCAGGTCGGGAATCGTTGATCTGGGGTATTGCGGCCTGATTTGCGGGATCGTCAGGGAGGAAACTCGCAACGCGAAGCAACATGGGTTGTATGCGGTGGATCTTCCTGTGGCAATCACAGAAAACGGACTGCTTATTCGGGTATCTGGATTATAGAACGGTTCACGGCTTGTTGCCGTGTCCTCGACTGATGCCATTTGATCGCACTTCTGTGAATATTTCAAGTCCAAAGCGCATGAATTACGGTATGCTAGGGCGCTATGTCAGATACTCATTTAAGCGATACACGATTTTCCGCCTTCAATCTTCCGGCAGAATTGATGCAGGGTATTGAAGAAGCAGGCTTTTCAGCCTGTACTCCGATCCAGGCCCAAACCCTGCCCATCGCCCTGGAAGGGCGCGATGTGGCCGGTCAGGCGCAAACGGGTACCGGCAAAACAGCGGCCTTTCTGGTGGCCCTGTATGCTCATTTGCTGCGGCATGGGGAACCGCTGGGGCGCAAGACGACCCAGGTCCGGGCCCTGGTGCTGGCGCCCACCCGTGAGCTGGCCATACAGATCCACAAGGATGCCCAGGTGCTGGGACGGCATACCGGGCTCAGTCTGGGCCTGGCCTACGGCGGTACCGATTACGACAAGCAACGGCAGGTGCTGGCCGACGGTGTGGATATTCTTATCGGTACCCCGGGGCGCATCATCGACTACTTCAAACAGCACGTATTTGACCTGCGGGTAGCCCAGGTGGTGGTGCTTGATGAAGCGGATCGCATGTTCGATCTGGGTTTCATCAAGGATATTCGCTTTTTGCTGCGCCGTTGCCCCAAGCCGGAAGCGCGCCTGGGTCTGCTGTTTTCCGCCACCCTTTCCCACCGGGTGCAGGAGCTGGCCTACGAACACATGAATAATCCCCAGCGCATTGCCGTGGAATCGGAAAATGTCACTGCGGACCGGGTGCGGCAAGTGGTGTATCACACGGCCAATGAAGAAAAGATCCCTCTGCTCATCGGGCTGATGAAGCGCACCGACCCCCATCGCAGCATCGTGTTTGTGAATACCAAGCGTGATGCCGACCGCGTCTGGTCCTATCTGGAAGGTAATGGGATCAAGACGGCGGTGCTGTCGGGCGATGTGCCGCAAAAGAAGCGGCAATCCCTGCTGCAGCAATTCCAGACCGGCGAACTGCCCGTGTTGGTGGCCACGGATGTGGCTGCCCGTGGGCTGCACATCGACCAGGTCAGCCATGTATTCAACTATGACCTGCCCCAGGATGCCGAAGACTATGTACACCGCATCGGTCGCACCGCGCGTATCGGCACCGATGGGGATGCCATCAGTTTTGCCTGTGAAAAATATGTCTATTCCCTGCCGGATATCGAAGCCTATATCGGTGACAAGATCGCAGTGGAAGCGGTAACCGAGGACTTGCTGTGTCGTGATCTGGCGCCCCCGGCGAAGCTGGCGCGGCGCCCGCCGCGGCCGGGTGGCGATAAACGCCCTCGAAATGCTTCCAAGGGAAGAGGGCGGGGCCCGGTGCGCAAGGCGGCAAAAGCACCACAGGGAGGGGCCTGAGGAAATGCCTGCGGCACAAGGTTGGGAATTCCGGCGCGGGTGAGGTGCCCGGCGTAGTAATGAACATGGTGTCAGAACCCGTATCACCCATCGTGCTGTGGTTGATGCGCGCCCGCCGTCTGCGTTTGGCGCGGCGCACCAACCTGCTGCTGGTGCCTCTGTTGGCCTATCAGTTGGCCAAGCTGACCTGGTTGCTGGTGCCGCTGGCGCCATCAGAGCAATTGATTTCCTGGCCACTGGTCAGCGTGGAGCCGGTGGCAGCGCCGCGCCAGGGGGATAGCCGGCTGATTGCGGCATGGCATTTGTTTGGTGAGGCGGGTGAAGAACCTCCCGCGCCACCGCCAATACCGGAGGAGCCGCCGGAAACCACCCTGCAATTGACCCTGCGGGGCTGTTACAGTGTGGAGTCGCAGGTACAGGCATTGGCCATTATTGCCGATGAGCGGGGTGAAGAGCGCCCCTACCGCATTGGTGATGCCTTGCCCGGGGGAGCGGTATTGCGTGAAATCTATGTCAATAAGGTATTGCTCTCCCGGCAGGGGAAACCTGAAGTATTGCGATTGCCCAAGGAAGAAGAAAGCCGTTATACGGGGCGTAATGGGGATGGAAATCAGAGAAAGTGGGCTGGCGGCAGGCGCGAGCGCCCCTATTCTGTGCCACAAGACCCGAGAGAAGTCGAATTAATGCTAGACCAATACCGTGAATTTCTTGAAAATGAACCTGTTGAGGACGACGAGCACTGAATATGATCTCGAGTTCCGTGATGCGCTGGCTGCAGGGGCCGCGGGTGGGGCGGCTGACTGGCCCAATTAACCTGACGTTGGTGTTGCTGCTGACCTATCTGCTGGCACAGATGACCTGGTTGCTGTTACCCCAGTATGCCCCGGCGGAACGGGGCATCGTGTTGCCCTGGTCCCCGGCATCTTCCCAGGTGGATGGCGAGCCCCTGGCGGTGAACGGTGAACGCATTGCGGGCTGGCACCTGTTTGGCGAAGCTGCACTGGAAACCGATGAGCCGACCCGGGAAATACCCAGGGAGGCGCCGGAAACCAAATTGAAACTGACCCTGAGGGGTTTGCTCAGTGCAGCGGTGGGGGGCGGTGAAGCCCTGGCCATCGTGGCCGATGACGGGGGGGATGAAATGCCGTACCGAATCGGCGATGATTTGCCCGGGGGCGCGGAATTGAAGGAAATCTATGCCGATCGCATCATTCTTTCCCGCAGTGGGCGCTTTGAGACCCTGCGGCTGCCCAAAGAGGAAATGACCAGTGCGCCGGGTTGGGAGCGTCCGGTTTACGATATACCGGCCGATGACCATGGTGATGGCAGCGAAGAAATGGCGCAGGATGCCGGGGAAGTGTTGCAGCAATATCGCGAATCCCTGCGGGAAAACCCGCAGTCGCTGATGGCCCTGGTACGGCCGCTGCCGGTCTTGGAAAATGGACAATTTGTGGGGTTCCGCCTGTTACCGGGCAAGGATCGCAGTTTCCTCGGGAAGTTGGGTTTGAAGCCCGGGGATGTGGTCGTTGGTGTTAACGGAGTGGAACTGGATAGTGCTGCCAATGGTATGCAGGCGCTACAGGTGCTGCAAAAGGACAGCAATGTGAATCTGGAAATTCTACGTGGGGGAGCCCCCATGTCCTTGAGTTTCGAGATTCCGCAGTAGGGCTGCGGTATACTGATGGGCACAATAACGAAACCGGGGGAGTGCGCGCGCGTGTCGCTGAAAAATAGTCTACGAGGCCTGCTGGGCCTGATGTTGGGTCTGGGACTGTCGAGCCTGCTATGGGCGCAGACCGTGACCCTCAATCTAAAAAATGCCGACATCAATGCTCTGATCAGTACTGTAGCCGAGGTTACCGGCAAGAACTTCATCATTGACCCGCGGGTGAAGGGCAAGGTGACCGTGGTGTCTTCCCAGCCCATGGATAGCGAAGCGGTGTATGCCGTATTTCTCTCCATTCTCCAGGTCCATGGTTTCGCGGCGGTGGAGAGTGGCTCGGTCACCAAGATCGTACCCGATGTGAATGCCAAACAAGGCAGTATCCGTACCGTGCAGGGCGCGGATGATGCCGGTGGCGATGAAATGGTCACGCGAGTGGTGCAGGTGGATAACGTGGCGGCCGCCCAGCTGGTGCCCATCCTGCGGCCCCTGGTACCCCAGCAAGGGCATCTGGCCGCCTACCCTTCCACCAACGTACTGATCATTTCCGACCGCGCGGAAAACGTCGAGCGTCTGGTGCAGATCATTCGCCGCATCGACCTGGTGAGTGATTCGGAAATCGAAGTGATTTCCCTGAACCATGCCTCTGCCGCCGAAGTGGTACGGATACTCACTGCCCTGAGCCGGGCCGGTGGTGGAGCCGGTCAGGCAGCCGGTGGCGCTACCACTCCGCCTACCCTGGTGGCGGATGAGCGCACCAACAGCGTGTTGCTGGGCGGCGATCGTTCCGATCGCCTGCGCTTCCGTGCCATTATCAGTCACCTGGATACGCCGCTGGATCGGGGTGGCAATACCCATGTGGTATTCCTGCATTACTCCAAGGCCGAGGAAATGGTAAAGGTGCTCACCGGTGTCAGCACCAGCATCAGTGCCGAGCAAAAGGGGCAGGCCCAGGCCGCCACCAGCAACATCAATATCCAGGCCGATGAAAACTCCAATGCCATTGTGGTAACGGCCCCGCCCGATGTATTCCGCTCCCTGCAAGCGGTGATCCGTCAGCTGGATGTGCGTCGTGCCCAGGTGCATGTGGAGGCGGTGATCGCCGAAATCGGCAATGATAAAACCACCCAGCTGGGCATCCAGTGGCGTGGCACCAATGATTTGACTGGAAACGGGGTGCTGGGGGGTACCAGCTTCAGCAGCGCGGGTACCTCTATCGGCTCTGTGGCCACTAACCCGCTGGGGGTGGGGGACGGCTTGAGCCTGGGCTATTTCGAGGGCACCAGTACCATACTGGGCACCGAAATACTGAACATCGGTGCATTGATCCAGGCGCTCGCATCTGATGTTTCCAATAATATCCTGGCGACCCCCAGCCTGGTGACGCTGGATAATGAAGAGGCGGAAATCATTGTCGCGCAGAATGTGCCTTTCCTCACCGGCTCCTATACGAACACGGGTGCCAACGAAGGTGCGTCGAACCCCTTCCAGACGATTCAGCGCGAAGATGTGGGCCTTACTCTGCGGATCACGCCACAGATCAATGAAGGTGATGCCATACAGCTGAGCATTGAGCAGGAAAAATCCGACGTGGTGGAAGCGGCTGTTCCCAACGCCACTGACATCGTAACCAACAAGCGGTCCATCAAGACCACGGTGCTGGTGGAAGACCGGCAAATGGTGGTGCTGGGCGGCTTGATTGATGATGCCCTGGTTCAGGGTGTCAGCAAGGTGCCATTGCTGGGTGATCTGCCGGTGCTGGGTAATCTGTTCAAATCGCGTAAAACCAGCAAGCAGAAGACCAACCTGATGGTGTTTATCCAGCCGACGATTT
>CBDUNQ010000169.1:0-5489 GCA_965368625.1 uncultured Gammaproteobacteria bacterium | reverse complement strand
CATCATTTCCACCAGCCGATGACCATCGCGAATCACCGCGCTAGCATCGCGTAGCAGGATACGTACGCGCACGTGCCGAGATTGCAAAACCAATACCTTGAGCGCCTCCAGAAAAGCGGGCTGGTCATAGATCTCGGCCTCCAGGTCCGGTGTGAAAATTTCCAGGCTGCGCCTTGCCTGGGAAAGCAGGGCTACGGCCATTTTCTGGTTATCTTCACGTGTCGCCAGCGATAAATCCATGCTGTCATTCCCCAGAGAGTATCGGGAGAGTGCTTCTTCACTGAATGCAGAAAGAGCGGGCTTTGGTGGCGACTGAGTCATGAAGAAAGACTACCTTTTCTGGGCGCTGGCGTGCAAGCCATGCATCTGGGATGCAGTGACTTCCAGTGCCCGCTCAACCTTTTGAGGCGGTGGCCGATAAGACTATAGATAAAAGCAATTCAAGTTCGTAACAAATTGATTTAACGGATTAATATCCGTACTTGCCACCCTGATTCCGATTCCGTTACTTATCAACGGTTGGTGATGTGTTGTCTGTATGCCGGGTGGCGGGTTTGGATTTTCAAGTTGCAAGGAGTTTTGATACGTATGCGCTTCCACCGCCTGCTGCCGGTGATGTACCGGTATTATCTGCGTGCTTCATTGAGTGTGAAAACGCTAGCCATTGCGGTATTCCTGATGATCATGATGGGCATAGTGCTGGATGCCATTCATCAGTCTAGATTTTCGGACTGGTTTCAAGAGGAATTCACACTTCAGGATCAACATGCAGCGGAAGCCGTCTACGCACGTTTCCGCTCTTCGGTACAGTCTTACTCCCATTTTGCACGACTTGTTTCCCGGCAAACTCATGTAGTGGATTACACATCTTCCTTATCCACGCAAGGCGCTACCAAGGGTATGTCACGCTGGTATTCCTGGCGGCGTGAATGGATGCCAATGATAGATATCCAGCAGGCTTTTCCGAATATAGGGGTGGCCATGATCCTGGATCACTCCACTGGAAATGTCCTTGAAGGCTATCAGGAAGGGGAGGCGGTTTCCATAGAGACTCTTGAGGGGTGGGCAAGTCATTTTCGCTGGAATGCGAAGCGCTCAGGCATTGTATTGCTTGATGATGTTCCATTGTTATTCGCTATTCATCCAATGGAAATTTCTGCTGAATCAATACGTGGTGGTTATCAACGAAGCCTGCTCATTGCCAGCCCCTTGACTACAGGATTTCTTAACAGTGTTCTTTCGGGTTATTCGGATCGGTTTCTTGCACTGATTGAAAAGGGGGGCAATTCCTCAATTGTTGGATCCAGTGCAGTTGAGTGGCTCACTCCGGGAGCATGGGGTTCTCATGGTTTACAAGAGCATGAAGAACTGGCCAGGTACAGTGTGGATCCGGAACACCCGGAAATGAAGCTTTATCTGACACTTCACCGCGCACACGCGAGGCAGAAGGGATTACTGGAAATTCCCATGTGGCTGGATCGTCAGCAGCGTTTCCTCAGTGGAATTGTACTCCTGGGTTTGTTTCTCCTGGGTGTGAGTTGGCTGGCCGGCAGGATCAATCGCATAAATACTATTTTAATGAACCTTTCACAACGTATGGGGATGAGTTTTTCCAGTAATCGAAATGGTGATGAATTACATACCCTGGAAGCGAATCTGCAGCGATTCACCGAAGAGGTGATTGCGGAAACCAATGCCCTGGAATATCAGGCCTTGCATGATTCACTTACAGGTCTTCCTAACCGTGTACTTTTGCAGGATCGCCTGGAGCATGCCATTGCCCAGACTTTACGCGAACAAAGAAACCTGGCTTTTTTCCTTATGGATCTGGATCGATTCAAGGAGATCAATGATACCTTGGGGCATCATATCGGTGATCGCCTGCTACAGGAAGCGGCAAAGCGGATTCATAGTGTATTGCGTAAAGCAGATACCGTAGCCAGGTTGGGAGGTGATGAATTTGCTGTTTTGCTGCCTTCCACCGATCAGAAACATGCAAAAATTGTCTGTAAGAAAATCATCGATGCGATTAACCAGCCTTTTACCCTGGAAAACCTTTGTTTACGAATTGGGGTGAGTATTGGGGTGGTGATGTGTCCTGAGCATGGAGAAGATACAACCACCTTGTTGCAGCGGGCCGATGTGGCCATGTATGCGGCAAAGAAAGCGGGGATAGGTTTCTCGTTCTACAAACCCCAGGAAGATGAACACAGCATCAGTCGTCTCGGTCTTGTAGGCGAGCTCAGGGATGCGGTGGAGAAAAACCAACTGGAACTCTGTTATCAGCCCATGGTGGATTTCCGCACTGGCAAAATCAATGCCGCTGAAGCCCTGGTACGCTGGAATCATCCGACCCTGGGGCAAATCAAGCCGGATGAATTTATTCCCCTGGCGGAGCAAAGTGGTGTGATTCGTGATTTGACCATGTGGGTATTGCATCATGCACTCTTGCAGTGGTCACAGTGGCATCAGGATGGTATAGAGCTGCAACTAAGCCTCAATATGTCCGTGCGTGTGCTTCAGGATAAGGAGTTACCCGCAAAGGTGCAGCGACTGATCGAGCATCATGGAATATCACCTTCCTGGGTTACCCTGGAAATAACAGAAAGTGCCATTATGTCGGATCCTGCAACGGCGCGGCGAGTGATGCGCAGGCTTTCCGAAATGGGTTTGAAAATATCCATTGATGATTTTGGTACCGGGTATTCATCACTGGCCTATCTTAAACAATTGCCAGTCAATACCGTAAAAATTGATAAATCATTTATCACCCAAATGGATATGAATGAAAACGATGCAGTGATTGTACGTGCCACTATTGATCTGGCACACAATCTTGGCCTCAAAGTCGTCGCTGAAGGTATTGAAACCGAAGATGTATGGGACTTGCTGGAGATGCTTGGTTGTGATGTGGCTCAGGGGTATCTGATACGCCATCCGGTTAGTGCCCCGGAACTGGCGCGATGGATTGCTTCTCACCGATGGAAGTCGGAGCGATGGGCATCTCATTGCCTGGCCCAGGTGCCGGCTTGAATGTTACGGCACCTGGGTCAGAATGAGGCTTGATGGAACCTAGATGTTCTTTGCCTGACGGCTGGCATTTCCGATATAGCTTCCGGGCGTGAGCTGCAGGAGTCGATCCCTGGCTTCGTCCGGCAATTCCAGCTTTTCAACAAAAGCGCGCATCATGTCTTGGTCCACTCGCTGTCCACGGGTGAGTTCCTTGAGTTTCTCGTAGGGTTTTTCGATACCGTGGCGCCGCATTACCGTCTGTATCGCTTCGGCGAGTACTTCCCAGTTATCGTTCAGATCGGCGCGGATTACCGGTTCATTGACTTCCAGTTTTCCAATACCCTTGAGGGCGGATTCATAGGCAATGACCGAATGGGCGATCCCTACTCCGAGGTTACGCAGAACGGTTGAATCACTTAGATCCCGTTGCCAGCGTGAAATGGCCAGTTTACTGCCCAGATGGTGAAACAGGGCATTGGCGATGCCGAGGTTGCCTTCCGCATTTTCAAAATCAATGGGGTTCACCTTGTGTGGCATGGTAGATGAGCCAACTTCCCCTGCAACGGTTTTTTGTTTGAAATAGCCAATGGAGATATAACTCCAGATGTCACGGCTGAAATCGATGAGTATGGTGTTGAAACGGCTGACTGCATCAAATAATTCCGCAATATAATCGTGGGGTTCAATTTGTATCGTATAAGGGTTCCAGGTCAGTCCCAGGCTCTTTACAAAGGAGGCTGCATGCTGTTCCCAGTCTACTTCCGGGTAGCTGATCAGATGAGCATTGTAATTACCCACCGCGCCATTGATTTTGCCCAGCATGGGCACTTGAATCATATATTCCCGTTGCCGGCGTAAGCGATGAACTACATTGGCCATTTCCTTACCCAGTGTGCTGGGTGAAGCAGGTTGCCCATGGGTACGACACAGTACAGGGATGTCTGCATAGTGGTGGGCAATGCCCGCAATGGCATCAATTATTTGCTGAGTATAGGGTAACAGGCACTGGGCCCGTGCTTCATTGAGCATCAAGGCATAGGCCAGGTTATTGATATCCTCGGAAGTGCAGGCAAAGTGAATGAATTCACTCACTGCCTCGAGTTCCTGATTGCCGGTGATCTTTTCTTTGAGAAAATATTCCACGGCTTTTACGTCATGGTTGGTGGTGCGTTCAATATTTTTTATACGCTGTGCATCCTCAACCGAAAAATTATCGACAATTCCATTGAGGAGCTTATTGGCATGCTCGCTGAAGCTGGGTACTTCCGCGATGTCGGTATGGAGGCTCAGAGACTGAAGCCAGCGTACCTCCACCAGGATACGATGTTTGATCAGGCCCAGTTCGCTGAAAATCGGCCGTAAGGATTCTGTTTTGCCTGCGTAGCGGCCGTCTACAGGTGAAATGGCGGTTAATGCGCTCAGTTCCATGGTGCTTTCCAGATTTCGGTAAACCGGGATATCACAGTGGATATCCCGGTGTTCAAGGGGGCTATGCAGCCAGTTGGCGCAGAACGTAATGCAGGATGCCACCGTGGCGGAAATACTCCACTTCCTGTGGTGTATCGATGCGCACCTGTACGGTAAAGGTCTTCTGGCGGCCATCGCCGGCTTGTGCGGTCACGGTTACGGTTTTCGCAGAGCCATCACCCAGACCGGTGATGGCAAAGGATTCACTGCCATCAAGGCCGAGGCTTGCTGCGTTCTCTCCAGCTTGGAATTGCAGTGGCAGAATTCCCATGCACACCAGGTTGGTGCGGTGGATGCGCTCGTAACTTTCCGCAATGACGGCACGCACTCCCAGCAAGCGCGGTCCTTTGGCGGCCCAGTCGCGGGATGAGCCGGAACCGTATTCCTTTCCGGCAATCACCACTAGCGGGGTATCTTCGGCCTTGTAGCGCATGGCCGCATCGTATATGGACATGGTTTCACCATCGGGCATATGGCGTGTTACTCCGCCTTCCGTACCGGGTGCCATCAGGTTGCGCAAACGGATGTTGGCAAAGGTGCCGCGCATCATGACTTCATGGTTGCCGCGACGGGAACCCAGGGAATTGAAGTCTGCGGGCTGTACACCGTTTTCCAGCAAATATTTTCCTGCAGGGCTATCGGCCTTGATGGCACCCGCCGGAGAAATATGGTCTGTGGTTACAGAGTCGCCCAGGATGGCAAGGGCGCGGGCACCGTGAATATCGGTGACCTTGGCAATATCCTTGCTCATGCCCTCGAAATACGGGGGATTCTGAATATACGTTGAGTCATCCTGCCAACCGAATAATTGCCCTTCCGGAGATTGCAGTTGTATCCAGCGGTCCTCTCCTTTGTAGACTTCGGCGTAGGCACCGGTAAATTCTGCGCGATTGACTGAGTTGGCAATCACGTCATTGACTTCTTTCAGGCTGGGCCAGATATCCTTGAGGAATACGTCGTTGCCATCGGAGTCTTTGCAAATCCATGGATCATTACGCGGGCAGACGTGT
>CBDUNQ010000168.1:0-5516 GCA_965368625.1 uncultured Gammaproteobacteria bacterium | reverse complement strand
TACAGGCCCTGAACTTTCTTTAGAAGCGCTACTAAATAACAACTCCGTCATTGCGAGGCGCACAGCGCCGTGGCAATCTCTAAACGGGTGTATTGCATTACGAGATTGCCGCGCTTCGCTCGCAATGACGAATAAATTAAACGATTTCTTACTTCTCCAACCCTGTCACTCTTTGCACCTTGAAGGTTCCTGCTGACAGGGATACTGCCGCGCGTTGCGCGGCATGGCATTGCTGTAAACGGTTTTTTTATTCCAGTTCGAGGAAGCTGCGCAATTGCTCCGAACGGCTGGGATGGCGCAGCTTGCGCAAGGCCTTGGCTTCAATTTGACGAATACGTTCGCGGGTCACGTCAAACTGCTTGCCCACCTCTTCCAGGGTATGGTCCGTGTTCATATCGATGCCGAAGCGCATACGCAGTACCTTGGCTTCGCGAGGCGTGAGCCCCGAAAGTACGCCCTGGGTGGCTTCCTTGAGGCCTTCCACCGAAGCGGAATCCACCGGCGACATGATGTTCTGGTCTTCGATGAAGTCACCAAGGTGGGAATCTTCATCATCACCAATGGGGGTTTCCATGGAAATGGGCTCTTTGGCGATTTTCAGCACCTTGCGTACCTTGTCTTCGGGCAGCTCCATGCGTTCCGCCAATTCTTCGGGCGTGGGTTCGCGGCCCATTTCCTGAAGCATTTGTCGCGAGATGCGGTTCAGTTTATTGATGGTTTCAATCATGTGCACCGGAATACGAATGGTGCGCGCCTGATCCGCAATGGAACGGGTAATGGCTTGTCGAATCCACCAGGTGGCATAGGTGGAAAACTTGTAACCGCGGCGATATTCAAATTTATCCACGGCCTTCATCAGGCCGATATTGCCTTCCTGGATCAGGTCGAGGAATTGAAGTCCACGGTTGGTGTATTTCTTGGCAATGGAAATCACCAGACGCAGGTTGGCTTCCACCATTTCCTTCTTGGCGCGACGGGCTTTGGCCTCGCCGATGGACATGCGTCGGTTGATATCCTTGATTTCACTGATGGCCAGACCGCTTTCACCCTGGATGTTTACCAGACGGGTCTGTGCGCGCAGAATTTCATCCTTGCACTCTTCCAATACGGGTGAGTACTTGTGTCCATCCTTGATCTGCTTTTGCAGCCACTTCAGGTCGGTTTCATTGTCCGGGAAGGAAGTGATGAAATCCTTGCGGGGCATATGCGCTTTATGTACGCAGATGTCCATGATGATGCGTTCCTGGGCACGAATGCGCTCTACGGTATCACGCAGCGTCAGGGTCAGTAAGTCTACAACCCGGGGAACCAGCTTCAGCCGCAGCAGCTGTTCTTCCAGCTCGGCGCGCATCTTGGCAACCTTCGCAGCATTTGGCTTGCCTTTGCCGGCCATGGCTGCCTGCACCTTTTCGTGTAGCTTGCGCAGTTCCAGAAAATGCAGTCGCGCCTCTTCCGGATCGGGACCGGTGTCCAGTGGGGTTGCATTGTCATCGTCATCATCGTCGTCGTCATCGTCCGAGTCGTCGCTGTCGCTGTCGTCACCGGAGTCATCGCTGGTATCCGTGGAAGCAGCGGCAATTTCTTCGTCGTTGACGGCATTGGGATCGATGAACCCGCTGATCAGGTCGGCCAGACGATTTTCACCGGCCTCAACCTTGTCGTATTCGCTCAGTAGAATGCTGGTCGAAGCGGGGTAACTGGCCAGTGCCGCGAGTACCTGGGCCAGCCCATCTTCGATGCGCTTGGCGATTTCGATTTCGCCTTCCCGGGTGAGCAATTCCACGGTACCCATTTCGCGCATGTACATACGCACGGGGTCGGTGGTGCGGCCAAAATCACTGTCTACACTGGCCAGGGCAGCCGCGGCTTCTTCCGCGGCATCTTCATCCGTGGTGGCCTGTGAGCCAGTGAGCAGCAGCGTGTCGGCATCGGGGGCCACTTCATGGACTTCAATGCCCATGTCGTTGATCATGCTGATGATGTCTTCGATCTGTTCCGGGTCGACGATGTCGTCGGGCAAGTGGTCATTGACTTCGGCATAGGTAAGGAATCCCTGTTCCTTGCCTTTGGCAATCAGTAACTTTAGTTGTGTTGGTCCTGATTCATGTTTCGTTGTTTTCCCGATAACTGCGCACAGAAGCACGCCCGCCAAGGCTTGGCGGTAAAATTAATCCTTCAGTATAGACTAATGAAGGTCCTGAAGCTATAGAAACAATGTGGGTCGCCGATGCCGGGGCTTTCAGGCTATTTTCTCCTAATCAATTGATTAAGCTCCGATTTTTCTTCTTCGCTCAACTTCCGGTGGCGTGATTCATGAAGCAGTTTCTCCATTTGCAGTTCGCGCCACTGTTGTGTGAGACGTTCCAGGGCACCCTGTAGTTCCCGCAGGATGCCTTCTTCCGGTATGGGCAGGGAGTTGATCACCAATTTGTGTAAATGACGGCCTTGCTCCGTATCGCGCCAGCGTTCCAGAATGGCACCCGTAGTAAGGTGGGGTTGCTGACGTGCTGTTTCAAGTAGCTCAAGGAGTAGCGGCACGCCCGGCCGGTCATCACCCTCCAATTCCTGGGGGATCTCCAGCGCTTCGGCAATGGAGGGTTTATGAAGGAATAGCGTGATGGCCTGGCGCACGGTGCTGATACTGTTTCCGCTGGATGCCTTGGGGTGGCTTGCCGGTATCGGGCCCGGCCTGGAAGGCGCCGCATCGCCGCCCAGCATGGCGGAAAGCCCTTGCGGCTCCATGTGGGTCAATTGTGCCAATTGTTGTACCAGCAATTGACGGAAGACTCCCTTCTCCAATTGTTTCAATAGCGGGCGCGCCAGTTCCACCAGGCGTGCACGGCCTTCCGGTATGGTGCAATCCACTTGGCTGGATAAGTGTTCAAACAGGTATTCGGACAGGGGCGTGGCCCTCGCGATGCGGGATTCAAAAGCCTCCTTTCCTTCTTTGCGTACCAGGGTATCCGGGTCTTCTCCATCGGGCAGAAACAGGAAGCGCACCTGGCGGCCATCCTGCAGGGTGGGAAGTACATTTTCCAGGGCGCGCCAGGCGGCTTCGCGTCCGGCGCGATCCCCATCAAAACAAAAAACCACTTCCGATACCACGCGGAACAACCGGTCCAGGTGTTCACGGGTGGTGGCGGTACCCAGGGTGGCCACCGCATAACCGATGCCGAACTGTGCCAGGGCCACTACATCCATATAGCCTTCCACTACCATCAGGCGTTCCAGCTTGCGCTGGTGCTTGCGGGCTTCATACAAGCCATATAGTTCCTGGCCTTTGTGGAAGGCCGGACTTTCCGGGCTGTTGAGGTATTTGGGCTTATCGTCTCCCAAAACCCGCCCGCCAAAGCCAATGACCCGGCCGCGACGGTCGCGAATGGGAAACATGACCCGGTCACGAAACCGGTCATAGGGACTGCCGTCGTCACGGGTAAGAGTGAGGCCCAGGCGCAACAGGTCTTGCCGGCTTTGCGTATCGGTACCCAGGGCGGTTTCCAGGTTATCCCATCCGGGCGGGGCATAGCCGATGTCGAAGCGAGCGGCTATTTCACCGGTCAGTCCCCGTTGTTTAAGGTAGTCCACAGCCCGTGGTGCCTGGGGGTGTTTGCGTAATTGAGTGCAAAAAAAATCCGCGGCTTTTTCCAGTAAGGGATAGAGACGCGAGACTTCGTCCCGCTGCTGCGGGTTGTCAGTGCCGCCAGCCTCGCGAGGTACTTCCACGCCTATACTGCGTGCCAGCTCTTCGATGGCTTCCACGAAGTCCATGTGCTCGTATTCCATGAGAAAGCCTACGGCGGTGCCATGGGCGCCACAGCCAAAGCAATGGTAGAACCGTTTGGTGGGGCTGACGGAAAAGGAGGGGGACTTTTCGTTGTGGAATGGGCAGCAGGCCACGAAGTCGCGGCCGGCCTTTTTCAAGGGTACGCGGCCATCGATCAATTCAACGATATCCACCCGATTCAGTAGATCGTCGATAAATGATTGGGGGATTCTGCCGCTCATGGACAGGATGGTACGGGCTGGCGCCCGGCTTGTCAGTAGCCTAGCCGGTGAGTCGGTTTTTAATCTGGGAACTGACGGCGCTCATGTCGGCGCGCCCCTGCAATTGGGGTTTCAGTGCGCCCATTACCTTGCCCATGTCTTTGATGGAGCTGGCGCCGGTATCGCTAATGACCTGTTCGATCATGGCGGCGATTTCCGCTTCACCCAGGGGTTCGGGCAGAAATTCCTGCAGAATACCCAGTTCATAGGTTTCCTGCTCAGCGAGATCGTCGCGTCCGGCTTTTTCGTATTGGTCCAGGGATTCGCGGCGCTGCTTGGCCATTTTATCAATGACGGCCGTGATTTGATCATCGTCCAGGGTGACCCGGTCATCCACTTCGCGCCGCTGAATATCCGCCAGCATCAGGCGCACCACACCGAGGCGACGTTTGTCGCCGCCGCGCATGGCATCTTTCATGGCCTGTTGGATTCGGTCTTTCAGTGACATGGCGATCCTTGGACATTCCCGGTGAGCCTGGGTGATACGATCACCCGCATGCTCCCGTTCATTGCGCCAGGGATATCAGTACAGGCGGGTGTGGCGGGCGGTGTCGCGCGACATTTTTTTCATCTGGCGCTTCACGGCAGCGGCTTTTTTGCGCTTGCGTTCCTGGGTGGGTTTTTCATAAAACTCGCGGGCGCGAACATCCGCCAGGGTGCCGGCCTTTTCGCAGGTGCGCTTGAAACGGCGCATGGCGACTTCAAAGGGTTCATTTTCTCTTACGCGTACGTTGGGCATGGAGCCACTCACCTTCCGGTAGTAAATTGTTGAATGAGACCCATCATTCTATCAGCACGCGAGGAAAAGGCAAAATTTCTTGTTTCCCGCCCGCCAGCAGGTACCATAGCGGCCATGTTGGTACTGGGCATCGAATCTTCCTGCGATGAAACCGGCGTGGCCCTTTATGAAGGGCGCCGCGGCTTGCTGGGTCATGCCCTGTACAGCCAGGTAACGCTCCATGCGGAATACGGTGGCGTGGTGCCCGAGCTGGCTTCCCGCGATCATGTACGCAAGTTAATACCCCTTATAAAACAGTTGTTAAGCGAGTCATCCTGCCGTATGGAGGATATTGGCGGAGTGGCCTACACCGCCGGCCCCGGCTTGATCGGCGCCCTACTGGTAGGCGCAGGCATGGGGCGCACCCTGGCCTGGGCCTGGGGGGTGCCGGCCGTGGCGGTACATCACATGGAAGGTCATTTGCTGGCGCCCATGCTGGAGGATCCGGCGCCGGAATTCCCCTTTATTGCCTTGCTGGTATCCGGGGGGCACACCCTGCTGGTGCAGGTGATGGGGGTGGGTCAGTATGAAATCCTGGGCGAGTCCCTGGATGATGCTGCGGGTGAAGCCTTTGATAAAACAGCTAAATTATTGGGTCTGCCCTACCCTGGCGGGCCCGAGCTGTCGCGCCTGGCGGAACAGGGAGATGCCACCCGGTTTCAGTTTCCCCGGCCCATGACGGATCGGCCCGGCC
>CBDUNQ010000167.1:0-5518 GCA_965368625.1 uncultured Gammaproteobacteria bacterium | reverse complement strand
TGTGCTGCCACAGCGGCACTGTAGGTGCCGATCTTGTTGGCTACATCACCATTGGCCGCAATGCGGTCGGAACCCACAATCACCCAGTGCACCTTACCGGATTTCATCAGATGGGCGGCGGCCGCATCCGCCAGCAGGGTCACCGGAATCTGATCCTGAACCAGTTCCCAGGCCGTCAGACGCGCACCCTGCAGCCAGGGGCGGGTTTCGTCGGCATAGACGTGTGCAATGCGTTGCTGCTGCCAGGCACTGCGGATCACCCCAAGGGCGGTGCCATATCCACCGGTGGCCAGGGACCCCGTGTTGCAGTGGGTGAGTACCCCGCATTGCTGCGGCAGCAGGGCTGCCCCCAATTCCCCCATGCGCCGGTTGGCGGCAATGTCTTCTTCATGAATGGCCCGGGCTTCGGCCAGCAGATCGGGCAGCGGGTCTCCCGTCAGGGTGCGCGCCCGCGCCTGCATGCGCTCCAGGGCCCAGAACAGATTCACCGCCGTGGGCCGGCTTGCCGCCAACACCGCGGCATCCTGTTGCAGCGCATCCTGCCATTGTGCGGGGTTGGCGGCGTAACGCGTCCTGGCAGCCAGTACCAGACCGTAGGCGGCACAGATTCCAATGGCAGGGGCTCCGCGCACCACCATGTCACGAATGGCCGCCGCCACTTGCTCACTGGTGGTCAAATCGAGGTAACGATGCTGGCTGGGAAGCGCCCGTTGATCGAGCAGCTTCAGGCAACGGCCATTCCACTCCATGGCGCGGATACTGTCATGTGACATCACTGAGCAGGATACTCCGAAGGATTCGGGATGATCAGCCCTTTGCCGCGCCGGCCTGGATATCTTCCAGGTATTCCAGCCGGTAACCGTGCTGATACACCGCCGTGAGGCGCCATTGAGGCTGATCGGTGAGGCAGAGTTTTTGGCGAAGACGGCTGATATGGGTATCCACAGTACGGGTATTGAGTTCCGCCGTCACCCCCCAGACCGCTTCCAGTATCTCCTTACGGGAAACCAGTTGACCGCGGTTGCGAAACAGAAAGGCGGCCAGATCAAACTCCTTCTGGGTAAGTTCCAGCGCTTCCCCGCGGTATAGCAGGGTACGGCTTCCCATATTGATCCGGTAGACGCCACAATCCAGCTCCGCAGACTCTGCGTGCTTACTGGTACTGGAGCGGCGCCCCAGGGCGGCAATGCGCGCCATCATTTCCAGTGGCTTCACCGGTTTGGTCATGTAGTCGTCGGCCCCCTTTTCCAGGGCATAGACGATATCTTCCTCACTGTCCCGCTGGGTCACAAACAGGACCGGTATAGGCCAATCCAGGTGCTCACGTACCCACACCAGGATTTCATCACCCATGATGTCCGGTAGCATCCAATCCAGGACCAGGAGGTCAAAAGCGGCGTCTTTCACGTCCGCAAGGAAGGATTTGCCCTCCCCATACACCACACACTGGTGCCCTACCGCCGTGATCCAGACTTCCATGAGTGATGCGAGATCCTTATCATCCTCAACCAGCGCAATTCTCAAATGAACCCCCCAAAAGCCATGAATACCGCTAAATCCGCGAATCTTCAGCAATTGTGACAGAATATTTCACAATTCTTGCACACTGGTCAAATATTGCAATACTGCAAAAAAACGCTGCTAAGCGGTTAATTTCAAAGTATACTACTGCGCCGAGCTAACGGTATTATTCGTTTCGGGCGTCGCGGTGACCCCCGTTTGTAGAACGCATGATCCCCCACTACAATGCATTCCATCATCGGAACCACAGAGAAACAAAGGAAATTCCTTATGAAAAATCTACTCCAAACCACAATTGTTGCCGGACTGCTGGTAGGCACGATTTCTGTCCAGGCCGGCGAGCGTTTCTGCCCCAAGGGCAATGAAGCCTATGTTGTCGACTCCCGCGGCAATGTTGTCCTGGATGGTTCCGGCAATTGCGTTCGCAGTTCCTCCTGGACCAAAGAGCTGGCGATCAAGGAATGCGATCCCGATCTGTTCCCGGCCAGCGAACCGGTAGCCGCTCCGGCTCCCGTACCCGCTCCGGCCCCGGCTCCGGCCCCCATGCAGGTGAAGAAGACCAAGACCCTCGGCGCTGGCGCCCTGTTCGCCTTGAACAAGTCTTCCCTGAGTGACGCCGGCAAGGCCGAACTGGATGCCCTGGCCGCCGGCCTGGCGCAAATGGATGAAGTGAACAGCGTGAAGGTGGTAGGTCACACCGACAGTACCGGTGCTGCCAGCTATAACCAGAGCCTGTCCGTGAAGCGTGCGGAAACCGTCAAGGCTTACCTGGTGAGCAAGGGTGTGGATCCTGCACTGATCAGCGCCAGTGGCATGGGTGAAAGCCAGCCCGTGGCTGACAACAGCACCCGTGAAGGCCGTGCCAAGAACCGTCGTGTGGAAATCACCATCGACGGCAGCGTACTCGTCGTTCAATAAGACAGGTACACTGGTAATGCACAACGCCGCCTTCGGGCGGCGTTGTTGTTTCTACCCCATCGAAACAGACAATCTGCAACAGGAGTAGCCACTGTGGATGCCATCAATTCCCTCCTCCAACCCGAAATGATTCAACAATTCCTGCTTCCCTGGTCCATTCGCCTGGTGGCCGCGCTGGGCATCTGGCTCATCGGCAAATGGGTTGCCGGCCGCCTGACCGCTGTGGCCAGAAGCCTGATGAAAAAAGGCAAGCTCGACCAGATGCTCACCCAGTTTCTGGGCAATATCATCTATACCGTCCTACTGGTGGTGGTGGGCATTGCCGCTCTGGATCACCTGGGCGTGGAAACCACATCCATGCTGGCGGTGTTCGGTGCCGCGGGACTGGCCGTCGGACTCGCCTTGAAGGATTCACTGGCAAATTTTTCCTCGGGGGTGATGCTGATCCTGTTCCGCCCCTTCAAGGTCGGGGACTTTATTGAAGCCGCCGGTACCGCCGGCACCGTGGAAGAGGTACGGATTTTTTCCACCATGCTGAAAACCGGCGATAATCGCCAGATCATCATTCCCAATGGCCGGATTTATGGCGGCACCATCGTCAATGTCAATGCCAAGCCCACGCGCCGTATCGATCTGGTATTCGGTATCGGTTATGAAGACGATATCAGGCTCGCACGCAAGTTGATCCAGGAAGCCATGGATGCCGATGAGCGCATTCTGGAAGAGCCGGCACCCGCCATTGCCCTGGCAGAGCTGGGAGACAGCAGTGTCAACTTCAATGTGCGCCCCTGGGTGAATACGCCGGATTACTGGGCGGTACGTGCCAGTCTGCTGGAAAATATCAAGCTTGCCTTTGACAGTAATGGAATCAGCATCCCCTACCCACAGCGCGATGTGCATCTGTATGAAGTAAAGAGTGCATGACCGTGACCGATGGCGGATACACCACCTGGCAACAGACATCGCTCAAAGGATGCAGAAAAACCTGCAGCCGCCATCTGCCTTCGACGATTGCGACGAATGGCAGCAAATCGTTAGCAGGCCCGCATGGCTGGACACTGGAGCGTTCCGCCATGCGCATCGTCAAACCCATAAACCCTGTTATACTGATGCTGGCATAATTCCAAGAAACCTACTATGCGCAACATTGATAGCCTCCTGCATGCCCGCTGGATCGTCCCAGTGGAACCCGAAGGTCTGATTCTGGAAGATCACAGCCTGGCCATTCATGAAGGGCGGATTCTCGACCTGTTGCCCCGCGCGGAAGCCGAGCTACGCTATGCCGCCCGGGACATCAGCGTGTTGGCGGAGCATGTGGTGATACCGGGCTTGGTGAACACCCATACCCATGCCGCCATGACTCTGCTGCGTGGCCTGGCGGACGATCTCCCCTTAATGGAATGGCTGCAAAAGCATATCTGGCCAGCGGAATCCCGCTGGGTGAACAAGGATTTCATTCACGATGGCACACAGCTGGCCATTGCCGAAATGCTGCGCAGCGGTACCACCTGCTTCAACGATATGTACTTCTTTCCCGATGTCACCGCGCGCGTGAGTGCCGCTTGTGGCATGCGTGCCACCGTGGGGCTGATCGTCCTCGATTTTCCCACTGCATGGGCGGAAAACGCAGATGAATACCTCACCAAGGGATTGAACCTGCATGACCGGTACCATAACGACCCGCTTATTGGCACTGCATTTGCACCTCACGCACCCTATACGGTTTCTGATGCGCCACTGAATCGCATAAGAATCCTGGCCGATGAACTGGATATCCCCATTCACATGCATGTTCAGGAAACCGCTCAGGAAGTGGAACAAGCCATCGCCACTGGCGGGCAACGCCCCCTGGCGCGTCTGCAATCACTGGACCTGTTGTCGCCCTCCCTGTTGGCGGTACACATGACACAGTTGCTGAACGATGAAATTGAAGTGCTGCAGCAAACGGGTACACGGGTGGTCCACTGCCCCGAATCCAATCTCAAACTGGCCAGCGGGTTTTGTCCGGTGCAGCGGCTTGATGAAGCCGGCATCATCGTTGCCCTGGGCACGGAGGGGGCCGCCAGCAACAATGACCTGGATATGCTCGCTGAAATGCGATGTGCCGCCCTCCTGGCCAAAGCCGTTGCCGGTGATGCCAGTGCCCTGCCTGCCCATCGCGTATTGCGCATGGCCACCCTGCATGGCGCCATCGCCCTGGGGCGCAGCGCTGAAATCGGGTCTCTGGAAATCGGCAAATGGGCGGATATCTGCGCAGTGCGCCTGGATGCCCTGGAAACCCAGCCCCTCTTTGACCCCGTTTCCCAACTGGTATATGCCGCCGGGCGCGAGCAAGTGAGTGATGTCTGGGTCGCAGGCCGCCAATTACTCAAACAGCGGGCACTCACCACACTGGATGAAGTGGAAATTCTGCAGCGCGCACGCCGCTGGCAATCCAGAATTGCCTCCAGCGAACCGCAACAGACCCACTAAGCCAAAAACCCTATCGACATCCCCGGATTCCAGAACAGGGAATTCTTTTTCCCACCAACACAGGGTATGCTTCGGCCATGACCGATACTGCACACAATGTCGACCCGGCCGAAGTGGCCAAATTTGAAGAGCTGGCTTCCCGCTGGTGGGATCCCAACAGTGAATTCAAACCACTGCATGACATCAATCCCCTGCGCCTTGGCTACATCGAAGACTGGGCCGGCCTGGCCGGCAAACAGGTACTGGATGTAGGCTGTGGCGGCGGAATTCTGAGCGAATCCATGGCCCGGCAGGGGGCCGAGGTACAGGGCATCGATATGGGTGAAGCGCCACTCAGTGTGGCGCGTCTGCATCAATACGAATCCGGCGTTCAGGTAGCGTATCAGCAAACCACTGCGGAACAACTGGCCAGTGAACGGCCCGCTCACTATGATGTGGTGACCTGCATGGAAATGCTGGAACATGTACCGGACCCTGCCTCGGTGATTACGGCGTGCACCCAGTTGGTAAAGCCGGGGGGCAAGGTGTTTTTTTCCACCATCAACCGCAACCCCAAGGCGTATTTACTGGCAATCGTGGGTGCTGAATATGTGCTGCGCATGCTGCC
>CBDUNQ010000166.1:0-5544 GCA_965368625.1 uncultured Gammaproteobacteria bacterium | reverse complement strand
GTGGATAATTACCGGCGATAACTGCCGGCCAGTCGGAGCAAGGGGCACCCAGTACCGACCGAAGGGCTATCAGCTGGCGTGACTGAAGTTCCTGCCAGTGTTCCCCGGGGAAGGGGAATAGGTCAGTTTGCCCAGCCACCGATTGAGGAAATGTTCACGGTTCAGGAAGCCGATGATCGGCTTGCGACGCCGGCCAAGCCGTTGTTGCAAGCGCAACAAACCGCTATGCCGGGGCTCCATCTCCAGCCCCTGGGCCAGGGCTCGGTATGCGTGGCGCCGGTAATTCATCAGGGATTCCGCCTGAGCAAGATTATGAAACACATCCGCCAGTTGCTCTTCGTAAGCCGCCGCCTGACGGCACAGCATCAGCCCGGCGTCATCCTGCATGCGGACGCGCACCAGACCATGATAGGAAGCGTAGAGATTACTCTGGGGATCATCGATATGAGAACCGTAATGCAGTTCACGGAATACCCGCAGGGCTCCCTGCCAGTCATCCACATCGTAATAGCGGAGTCCCTGACGAAAAAGTGCATCCTTGCCTTCCTGGGTTATATGGCGTACTGAAGCGCTCATGGTATTACCTCTACCGCAGACGCATGCCTGCTTGTTTTTCTCACGAAGACTAAGCTATTTTGCCTTTTTTTTTCACTTGCCGGTAGCCTTTCTGCTGGAAAAAAGTGAAATTTTACCGTCTCTTAACACTTGACAATTGCCGTATTTTCCATATCAACACCCAAACACAGAAAGCGGTGCAGTCTACCTCTTGTGTCCGAGAGATGATATGAATACCAACATGCCCTGGACATACACATCGTGAGCCTGTATCACCTGGATTTTTGCAGCATCCGTCTGCTGGACCCCCATATGGCGGAAATCATCATCAATGAAGGCGTGGAAATGGATCTACCCATGGTGGATACCTACCATGCCTTTTTGCGCGCCCATCTGCAGCCCCCCTTCTCCCTGCTTATTAATAAGGTCAATGCCTACACCTACCGTTTTGAGGCGCAACAGAAACTGGCCACCATTCCGGAAATCCATGCCATGGCCGTAGTTGCCTATAATCGTGTAAGCTCATTGGCCACCGCATCACTGATTCACCAACCCAGAAATACCCAGTGGAATATTCGAGTATTTTCTGACTATGCGCCTGCATTGAAATGGTTGCAGGAAGAACAACACAAAGCGAGACAGCCCATGCTTACAGTCCAACAAGCCGCCCCCTCTTTTCACAGCCACAATCAGGCGGGAACCCCGGTTTCCCTGAATGATTTCCACGGAAAACAGCATGTAGTGCTGTATTTCTATCCAAAGGATGACACTCCGGGTTGTACCATCGAGGCCAACCAGTTCACCGCCCTGGCAGACGAATTTGCCGCATTGAATACCGCAGTCCTCGGGGTAAGCAAGGACAGTTGCAGCAGCCATCAGCAATTCGTGGATAAATTCGGTCTGCGGGTGGAGTTACTGGCCGACACCGATGGTTCCCTGTGCGATGCCTATGGCGTCTGGCAGGAAAAAGAGAAAAACGGCGAAAAGAAAATGGGGATCGTGCGATCCACCTTTATTATCGACAAGCAGGGTTTACTTCGTCATGTGGAATACGGGGTAAGCGCCGATGGCCATGCCCAGGCGATGTTACAAAAGGTCAAAGCACTGTAAGCGTGCTTACACGGCATGGGTAAGGATATCACGCCTTATCAACAGGCGATGCGGCAATTATCTACCGGGATTGACCATGGCAAGCAGGGAGCCTGCCCCTTCTGCGGCCGGGTGTGCCCCCTGACCTTTCATCACTACATTCCGAAAAAGCTGCACCGACGCAATTTTTTCCGTAAACAATACCATCGTGAAGCCTTGAATCAGGGTATTTATATCTGCCGCCTATGTCATAACGGCATTCACGACCGCTATGATGAAATGACGCTGGCCAAGACCTTTGCTCACCGCAAAGCCCTGCAGAGTGACCCCGACCTGCAGCGTCACTATCACTGGGTGGCAAAACAAAAATTGCGCTAGCGCAATTTTTGTTTTGCTTCCAACGACCTGCCCTGTTCAGGGTAAAGATTACGGGTTCGGTGCCGCTAGGTTTGGTGCGGCCCAGGGAACCATTCCGCTGCACTTTCACTTAGGGAAGAAAAACAACGGCATTGATCATTGCCGCCATTCCCTATGGGTCTGTGGCGGCCATTACCCAGGGGGAAACACTGTGTTTCTGAAACCGCGTCCCAATACCTTTACCCTGTATCGATTATTTTTTGTCTGTCTGCTGCTGCTCCTGGGCATCTGCGGGTTGACGGCTTCCCTGCTGGTCTATCTTGATCCGGCCTGGCTGCTTGCCTTCTGGATGCCGGGAGATTCGGAAGCCTTTATGGTGGCCGGTATTATTGGCGGCAGCATCAGCCTGCTGTATGGCAGCCTGCTGCTGCATATGATTTCCGACCGGCGTTACCATCAGGTAGCCATCGATTTTCCGGATCGTCGTATGCGGCAGGATCACCAGCCTCGCGTCAGCCAGGGCCAGCGCGCATCGACCCTTCCCGGTTATCCCCGTTATCAGGGTTGATGCCCAGGAACAGGGATTAGGCTATCACAACCGTATCGCCCGTCAGCCTGCATTGACTTCGGCAATGAGCTGACGCAGTTCGGGCACACAGGAACCACAATTGGTTCCGGCGCGCAGGCAGGCCCCCAGAGCTTCAGGAGTAGTGCATCCCTGCTCCTGGATAGCGCTTACCAGGGTGTTGCGGCCAACGCCGAAACAGGCACAGATAATGCGCCCCACATCTTGACGCATATCTCCCGGCTTGCCGGTGAGCAAACGGGTACGATCGGCATCACTGAGTTGTGCCGAATCAAACAGGGTCACCAGCCAATCGCGCTCCGGCAAGCGCGGTGTCGGCCCAATGAACACACAGCTTTCCAGGCGGCCATCCGCTATCCGCGCAGCCCGATAGCGCGGCGCAGCAGTATCCGAATACTCGACCCACTCCACCGAATCATTCTGCGTACAGAGTAATGCACGTGCCGTTTGCGCCCAGTCCCTCGGAGCTTCACGCCCGGCGATTTCATATCGATACAGACCCTTGCCACGGGCACAGGCCCAATAGGAAGAATGTCGCAGGGTAAGCTTCCTGCGACTTAGCAGGAAGCCATACCAGCCGGCAGGATACGGTGACAACTGCAGGGGCGTATGCTTGAACTCCGGTTGCCCGGAAATGGGATCGGTCACATTACTGGTGAGCTGGTCCACACTGGCAAGGCTGGAAAACTGCAGATTCCAGTGAATGGGAACAAATACATTCCCGGGTCGTTGCTCTTCACTGATGCGCGCCCGCACCACCGCTTCACCCCAGGGGCTGCGCAGCTGTACCAGGGAGGCATCGGTAATGGCGAATCGCGCCGCATCATCAGGGTGTATTTCGGCATAGGGTTCCACCCGATGGCCCGCTAACCGCGCGGATTTTCCACTGCGCGTCATGGTATGCCACTGATCCCGCACTCGACCGGTATTGAGCACCAGGGGATACTGTTGGCTCACTTCATGGGCCGGAGTGCGCCTGGAAACGGCAATAAACTGCGCTTTTCCCGAGGGCGTAAAGAAACGTCCATCCGCAAACAGGCGTATTTCCGGACCGGATGCCGAACCCATGGGCCACTGACGTGGAGCAAAGTACTCATAGTCTTCCGCCGTTATGGACGCCAGCGGGGAAAGGTCAAAATCGCGCGTACCCTGATTTTCAAAGGCAGACAGAGCAGCATGCTCGGCAAAAATCTGCCGTGGGTCTTCATAGGAAAAGTTGTCGGCAGCAAACATGCGCCGTGCCACCTGCGTGATAATCCACCAATCGGGACGCGCCTCACCGGGTATCGGTAAAAAGGCGCGTTGCCGCGAAATCCGCCGTTCCGAATTGGTGACCATACCACCACGTTCGCCCCAGGCCTGTGCCGGTAAACGCACCTTGGCAAACGCCGTGGTATCGGTTTCCGCCATGCAATCGGAGACCACCAGAAACTCACACTGCTGTAGTGCCGCACGTACCTGGTTACTGTTGGGCAGGCTCACTGCAGGGTTGGTGGCCATGATCCATAACGCCTTCACCCGTCCATCCTCTACTGCCTGAAACAGGTCCACCGCCTTGAGGCCCGGCTGTTGTGCCATCACCGGCGATGACCAGAAACGCTGTACCCGGTCACGGTGTTCCGGATTCTCCAACTCCATGTGGGCGGCCAGTTGATTGGCCAGCCCACCCACTTCCCGTCCGCCCATGGCATTGGGTTGCCCGGTAAAGGAAAAGGGACCCATGCCGGGACGGCCGATGCGGCCGGTCAACAAATGACAATTGATAATGCTGTTCACCTTATCGGTGCCCATGGAAAACTGATTGATGCCCTGGGAAAACACCGTGACCACCCGCTCGGTACGGGCAAACAGCCGGTAAAACGCCAAGACCTGATCGTCGGCCAAGCCACAGCGTTGCGCCACTGCGGCTACCGTGGGCGCATCTTCCCGGGCCGCCTGCAGCGCTTCCTCCCCCCCCTGGGTTGCCTGCTGCACGAACAGCGGATTGCTTTCCCCCTGATCCGCAAGGTAAACCAGCAGCCCATTGAACAGAGTGGTATCGGTAGCCGCTGCGATGGGCAAATGCAGATCGGCAATGTCACAGGTATTGGTACGCCGTGGGTCGATCACCACGACCATGAGATCCGGGTTGTCCTTGCGGGCTTGTACCATACGTTGATACAACACGGGATGACACCATGCCGCATTGGAGCCTGCCAGCACGATCAGTTTGGCGCGTTCCAGATCTTCATAGTTGCAGGGAACCGTATCGGAGCCGAAGGCCCGTTTGTAACCGGCCACGGCGGAAGACATGCAAAGACGGGAATTGGTATCGATATTGGCGGCACCGATGAACCCCTTCATCAACTTGTTGGCCACGTAGTAATCTTCCGTGAGCAATTGGCCCGAGACATAAAAGGCCACCGCTTCCGGGCCATGTTTGCGGATCACCGATTGAAACCCGTCTGCCACCGCATCCAGTGCCTGCTCCCAGGACACCCGCTCACCCTCCACTTCCGGGTGCAACAGACGACCTTCCAGGTCCACGGTTTCCCCCAGCGCGGATCCCTTGGAACAAAGACGTCCGAAATTGGCGGGGTGCTCGGGATCTCCCCTCACGGTCACCTTGCCCGCGGCATCACGCCGGGCCAGTACGCCACAACCCACACCACAGTAAGGACACGTGGTTCGTACTTCATTTTCCGCCATACCACTACCGCCTTGTTACCACCACTTCACCATGGGTATTAAATCACGACTGAAGAGGTTTGTGCAGCCGGTGCAATAGGATTCTCTCATTATTGTGAAGAAAGAGAGGCAATTTCATCACCGGGCACTGGTAATAGTATCCCTACGGGATTATTCATGCATACCTGACCAGAGGGTAAGATAGCCATGAAAAAATCAACCGTCATTGCGAGTTGCCTTGACCCGAAGGGTAAGGTACGCATAGTGAACCCCAAAGGGGTTCTTTGCAC
>CBDUNQ010000165.1:0-5555 GCA_965368625.1 uncultured Gammaproteobacteria bacterium | reverse complement strand
CGGGCAAGCCATTGCCGAAGTGGAAAAGATTCTCAGCGAAACCCTGCCGGAAGATTTCAGCTATGACTGGAGCGGTGCCTCCTTTCAGGAAAAGAATTCCCAGGGATCCAGCGGCCTGGCCCTGGGTATGGCCGCCATCATGGTATTCCTGATTTTGGCGGCCCAATATGAGCGCTGGTCCCTGCCATTTTCAGTACTAATGGCCCTGCCCTTCGGTACTTTTGGTGCATTGGCCGCCGTTTCCCTGCGCGGTATGACCAATGATGTGTATTTCCAGATCGGCCTGGTGACCCTGTTGGGTCTCGCCGCCAAGAATGCCATCCTCATCGTGGAATTTGCCATGCTGAAACTACAGGAAGGGAAACCCAGCGTTGAAGCTGCACTGGCGGCGGCACGCCTGCGCTTTCGACCGATACTGATGACTTCTCTGGCCTTTATTCTCGGGGTGACGCCCCTCGCCTTTTCCAGTGGTGCCGGTGCCGGTGCGCGGCATTCCGTGGGCACCGGGGTGATCGGTGGCATGATGGCGGCCACCTTTCTGGCGATTTTCTTTGTGCCACTGTTTTTCAAACTGATTACCGGCCTGGGTAAAAAAAATCCATAACGGCTGCACATACACTGCTGCGTACTGTTTCCCTCTCAGCCCAACCCTCTACCGGTGGGAGAGAACGTAGTGGACCGCCGTAGAATGTGAGTGCGTTTTCTGATCATGCCACGGTACGCCAGTGGTCCTTTGGTGCTTGGTTTTTGAAAGGACATCTAAGAATAAAACAGCACCCCACTCCCTCCGAAATATGGATACGATGAGGGCTGTCTACCCGGGCCATTCCATGGTCAACTGCCATTTTTCATAAAGCCACTCGAAAACAGAGAGTTATACCCTTTATACCCATGGTGTACTGAATAAATAGCCACAATTCAAGCCCTTCACCTTGCCAAGTGCCGCCTCTGCTTCTATAGTGTTGCGGTCGGGTTTAGCAGGATGCTTTCCGGGGGGAAATACATGGAACTGTATCGACGGCAGTGGTTTGCTATCCACACAAAACCACGTCAGGAAGAGATTGCGGCAGAGAATCTATTGCGGCAGGACTTCGAAATCTATCTACCAAAAATTGAACAGGCACACCGCTACCGTGGCAGCTGGCGCCATGGCATCGATCCCCTGTTTCCACGCTATCTGTTTATTCGCCTTGCCTTAGGCCATGACAATACGGCCTCCATACGCTCGACTCGAGGGGTCACTCGCCTGGTCACTTTCAATGGCCAACCCGCTTCGGTGCCAGATCATCTCATTGAAGCGCTGCAAGAGTCTTCCGATGCCGAAACGGGGCTGCATTTTCCACTGACCAGGCTGCTTGAGCAGGGTAGCGCGGTAATGATTGTGGATGGGCCACTGACCGGCCTCGAAGCCATCTACCAGGCACAAGATGGCGAAGCGCGCTCCATTATCCTGCTGAATATTCTGGGCAAAACCCAGGAGGTAAAAATCAGCAGAGATCACCTTCTGCCTGCGCATCTTGCCTGATACAGGACATGACAGACCCGATACCTGCCTCGGCCCTTGAAAGAGGCAGGTATCTGTGCCCCCTATGGCGTATGGAAAGTGAATGCTTTCTTTTCCCCCTCCGTGCGTACCGCCGCACTAAGCGCATCCTGCAGCGTATCTACCTGTGGGCCGTTCGCAGTATGCTCCTGCTCAGCAACATATTGATCTCGCGCCTGCGATAACGCGCTGATTTCATTTTGTAGCGCGGCACGCTGCTCTTTGCTGGATTGAATATGCGCCTTTCGTTCCTCCGGAGTCATAACACGCATGGCGGCTGGCAGCTGCGCTTCCTTCACCTCATCCAGCTCCACTGCCCCGGTATCAATCGCATCCACAAGATCCCAGTTAGCATTGTTATACAAGGAAGAAACCTTGGATTTTATTCTTTCTGCCAATAAGCCCAGAGAAACCGCCCCACTATTGCCGTCCTGGTCACGCTGGCGTTTAGCCGCCACCTCACCCTGCGTTCCATAGGGGATATAGGTCTGATTCAGCTTTTCATTCAATTCCGCTATTTTCTTGTCTTGCGGTGCGACAACATGGGCGACCCTATGGTTATGATCGATATTCAGATACTTCCCGCCCGCCAGTACAGCCCCTTCTCTCCACCCCGCATGGACGGCATCATTCCCATTGCCCGCAAAAATGGTATTGATGGTAATCCCTTTGCTTCCAGCTGCGCTGATTGCTTCGTTGACAGATACCTTTCCCTGGGAAAACGATTCGTTACCGGCAATGAATATGGCTTTGATATCCTGATCCGATGCACTCCAGTTAAGGGAAGCAACGGCACGATGGATCGCATAGCCACAGAATTCATTGCCACCGTCGGTAGTCAAGGAAAACAAGGCCTCGGAAACCCTGTCAAGCTCTTGCGTGAAGCCGATAACCTGGCGGGTATGTCCGGATTGGGAAGAAATACGATCATTGCCATATTCAATTACAGCGACCTCGAGTATCGGACTCACACCATTCTGCTTCGCCTGGGAAAATTCATTGACGGCCTTCCAGAGCTGATTTCTTGCCTGGTCGATCAAACCATCCATACTGTTGCTGGTATCAAGCAGAATGGCCAACTGGATTTTTGGTCTATGAATAGATTGCTGCGGTGCCAGCTCCTGCGCCAGCGAGGCACGATCGTCAATTGCCGCCAGGCACAGGGCAGGCAGGCTCGACAAGCCAAGTACGCTCATCAGCACCAGTGAAACGGGCAAGGTTTTACGTAGATTATGTTTTGGTTGCGAAGTAGATTGCATGGCAGGACTCCCTTTAAGGGTCTGTGAAAGTGGAGTCCAGAATACCCAGCCAGGGCATTTCTTTTTAGGCCAGAAAGTGTAAAAGAAGTAGTGAAATGTTTACATACTGTTTACATAGAGAATTTCCGATGCCGCGTCACCTTCCTATCGGCATCCACTCCTCATCGTCATGCCGGACTTGATCCGGTATCCAGGAACTTGTTGAAACAACCGAATTCCGGCCTGCATCACAAAAAAACAGCCCCTCTATTCTCCTTTATTGATGGGAAAACGGTATGATTAAAAATCCACCACACCGATATTTACTCCGCTCTTGGCATCCTTCACGATCACCCGGAGTTTGCCATCTCTTGCTCTTTTACCCAACAGCACCAACTCTTCTGTGCCATTGCCATTGATATCCGCACAGGTGGTGATGTCCTGACCCACAAAGTTCTTATCAAAGAACACTACACGAATCAGTGCCTTGGTCTTGCTATCCTTAATCTGAGCCTTCTGCGTTCCACCAACGAATCGCTGGCCGTAGACCACCACTTCATCAGCACCATTGCCATTGACATCCGCAATGGTGAGCAACTGGGTTGGCGGGTAATTACGGTCAAAGCCGAGGGAGCCCAGCCCCTGCCCCGTCTTGGTATCACGCAACAGGACATTCACTGCATGGTTGTTACTCTTGACCCGCAGAATGGCCACCTCTTCAGCGCCATTTCCAGTATGATCCGCCAGGGATGCCTGCTGCAGGACCTGCCAGCCTCTACCGATCCAGAGATCCCGTACCCGATAGCCAGTGGCCAGATCGCGCACCTCGATCTTGTCACCCTTCGCGGGATCCTTGTGATCGCCCAGCACAGCGATTTCAGGTGAACCGTTGCCATTGAGATCAGGGTAGATTTCCAGATCCATGGGGTTGAAGTACGTATTGAAGTTCAGGGTGTTAATCACTCCATTCAAGGGATCCATTACCTTCACCCTGACAGAACCCTGACCGAGGGCAGCCAATTCCGGAAGCCCGTTACCGGTTTGATCCATGAGCAATTCCAGATCGATCGGGCTGAGGGCGGAATCAACATTCACCATTGAAATAAGGCTTCCTGTCAGTGAATCCCAGATGCGGACTTTCCCTGCAGTGAATTCCACCAACTCCGGTGCATCGTTGCCATTGATATCCTGCATCACTTCCAGGTCTGCAACACTACTTGAATTATTCATGGCAAACTGATTAATCAGTGCACCGGTTATGCTTTTAACACGTAGGTTGCCGAGATGATCGAGTACCGCAAATTCGGTATTTCCATCGCCATTAGCATCTCCTATGCAACGAACAAGCGAGCTTTCTACTGTAGCCTCCTGATCGTATAAGAAGATATCAGCAAATCCATTGGTATCTCCCACTACAAGATTTGAAGCCAATGAGCTGTAAACGATATATTGACCGTCTGCATTCAAAGCAGGGCCAGTGCTATCGTTATTCGCTTGTCTTCCGGTACTGTTCACACTGATTCTCGTGGTGATACCGGTTTGCAGGTCATGCCTGAAAATATCTCTCTTATTATTCGTATCACCGGCTACTAAATTTGTTGCCTCAGATTGAAATACCACAAACCGACCGTCTGCACTGAGTACAGCGTAATCACTGCGACCATTCGCTAGGGCACCTGCATTATCCACACTGGTTTGAGTAGTAGCACCAGTAGTACGATCGTGTACAAAAATATCGTATTCAGCTTTGGTGTTACCAGTATTCAGATTAGTCGCTAGCGAAAAAAAAGCAACGAAGCGAGCATCCGCACTAAGCGTGGGGCCATTACTGTAATCATTGCCTTGAACGCCGCTACTGTTTTTACTGATCAGTGTGGTGATTCCCGTTTCGCGGTCATGCAGGAAAACATCGACATCCCCGCCGTTAGCATCGCTCGATACCAGATTGGTAGCACCGGAGTCGAATGCCACAAATCGCCCGTCATGGCTCAGGTAAGGCCGCCAACTATTATCATTTCCCTGGGTACCAGTGCTGCTAATGCTGACTCTGGAGGTGATACCTGTATTACGCGCGTAGACAAAGATATCGCCTTCATTATTGGTATCACCGGCCACCAGGTTAGACGCATAAGATTGATAGGCCACAAATTGACCATCGGCACTGATCGCAGGCATAAAGCTTTGTTGATTTGCCTGTTCACCAGTACTAGTTACGCTGACCCGCGTGGTAATGCCGGTTTGACGATCGAAGGCGAAAACATCGGCTTCACCATTACTGTCTCCAGGCACCAGGTTAGTCGCCTGCGAATAATAGGCAACCACGCGACCATCTCCACTGATTTTCGGGTTACGACTGCCCCTGTTTCCCTGAACACCTGAATTATCACGGCTTATCAGGGTGGTTGTGCCTGTGTCACGGTCATGAATAAAAATGTCGCTCTCATTATTGGTGTCACCCGCCACCAGGTTTGAGGCGTTCGAATCAAAGACTACATAGCGGCCATCGGCACTGACAGTGGGTGAATTGCTGTATCCATTACTCTGAGCCCCATTGCTATCTACACTGACGCGCGCTATGTTTCCGGCAGCAACACTACCAGCATAAAGATGAATGATGAATGAAATAGAGATAATCGATAAATGGTGCAGGTTCATAGTGGCTCTCCCTACCAGATAGCAACCGTATTTTCGGATTTTTTCGAATTGTTATTTTTTCAACCGGATATACCAAACTTCCAGAATGTCACCTTCGCTTCATTTACACATAAAACCAG
>CBDUNQ010000164.1:0-5572 GCA_965368625.1 uncultured Gammaproteobacteria bacterium | reverse complement strand
TTGTTGCTCAATACCTGCTCTATTCGGGAAAAGGCGCAGGAAAAGGTGTTTTCACAACTGGGGCAGTGGCGTGAATGGAAGCTGGCGCGCCCTGAACTGGTCATTGGTGTCGGCGGTTGTGTGGCCAGTCAGGAAGGGGAAGCCATTCGTCAGCGCGCGCCGTACGTGGATGTGATCTTTGGTCCGCAAACCCTGCATCGTTTGCCGAACCTGCTCAGTGATGCGCGACGCCAGCAGGGCGTTGTGGTGGATATCTCCTTTCCCGAAATTGAAAAATTCGATGCCTTGCCTGAGCCCCATGCGGAAGGCCCCACGGCCTTTGTGTCCATCATGGAAGGCTGCAGTAAGTACTGTACCTTTTGCGTGGTTCCCTATACACGCGGTGAAGAAGTCAGCCGCCCCTTTGATGATGTGATTGCGGAAGTGGCCACCCTGGCCCGGCAGGGGGTGCGGGAAGTCAATTTACTCGGGCAGAACGTCAATGCTTATCGGGGTCTGATGGCCGATGGTGATGTGGCGGACCTGGGCTTGCTCATCAGCTATGTGGCGGCCATCGATGGTATCGATCGCATTCGGTACACCACTTCCCATCCCCAGGAAATGTCAGACAGCATTATCCAGACTTATCGGGAAGTGCCTCAGCTGGTAAGTCATCTGCACTTGCCGGTACAGAGTGGTTCGGATCGAATACTCGCCATGATGAAGCGCAATCACACGGCCCTGGAGTATAAATCCCGAATCCGCAAACTGCGGGCGGCGCGGCCGGATATCAGCCTGTCTTCGGATTTTATCATCGGTTTCCCAGGGGAAACCGCTGCGGATTTTCAGGCCACCATGGACCTCATTGAAGAAATCGGTTTCGATCATTCCTTCAGCTTTATTTACAGTCGTCGCCCGGGCACCCCTGCCTCGGATCTGCCTGATGATGTTCCCATGGATGTAAAAAAGAAACGCCTGGCCATACTGCAACAACGCATCAGTGAAATGGGTGCCGCCATCAGTGCTGCCATGATCGGCACTGAGCAATGCGTGCTGGTGGAGGGGCCTTCACGCAAGAATGCCGAAGAGATGTCTGGCCGCACGGAAAATAACCGCGTGGTGAATTTCGCCGCAGATCCAAGCCTTATCGGCCAGTTCGTCATGATACGGATCACCCAGGCCTTTCCCAATTCCCTGCGTGGCGAATTGCTTGGACTGGCCAACACCGTTCCCGCTCCCCAGTCCGTACACTGGGCCTGATCCTACACCTGCCGAGCCATCACGTTGGATTCCGACGCTACTTCTTCCATTGACCTGTTACTGGAACCGGCGGATAACGAGCGTCTGGCCAACCTGTGCGGGCAATTCGATGAGCATTTGCGCCAGTTGGAGCAACGGCTGGGTGTGGAAATCAGCAATCGCAGTAATCATTTTCATATACGCGGCGAACAAATCAGTGCCCGGGTGGTGGCTGCGCTGATTAAAGACCTGTATGCCAGTACCGATGAAGCCCATCTCACGCCGGAATCCGTGCACCTGTTTCTGCAACAGGCCGGTCTTGAGGACCTGGCGCTACACAGCGCCGAAGACCAGGTGGCCAAGCCAATTCTGATAAAGGCCCAACGCTGCACCATTCGTAGCCGTGGATTGCATCAGCAGCACTATTTGCAGGGTATTCTTGAAGATGATGTGGTGTTTGGCATTGGCCCAGCGGGTACCGGAAAGACCTATCTGGCGGTGGCCTGCGCCGTACAGGCGCTGGAGCAGGAGCAGGTAAGCCGCCTGATACTGGTTCGGCCCGCCGTGGAAGCCGGGGAGCGCCTGGGTTTTCTTCCGGGTGATCTCAGCCAGAAGGTGGACCCATATCTGCGGCCACTCTACGATGCCCTCTACGAGATGATGGGATTCGACAAGGTTACCAAGCTTATTGAGCGCAATGTGATTGAAATCGCACCATTGGCCTTCATGCGTGGCCGTACCCTGAACGATGCCTTTATCATTCTTGATGAAGCGCAAAACACCACGGTAGAGCAAATGAAGATGTTCCTGACCCGCATGGGCTTTGGTTCCACTGCTGTGGTTACCGGGGATGTTACCCAGATCGATCTGCCCAAGGCGACGGCCTCGGGGCTCAAGCATGTGATGCGGGTACTGGAGGGTGTGGATGGTGTGAGCTTCACCTATTTCGATGCACGGGATGTGGTGCGCCACCCTATGGTACAACGGATACTACGTGCCTATGACCGCCATGAAAACGAACAGGATCGCAATGGATAACGCCATCACCCTGGAGGGAAGGAATGCTGTGCTGGATGTACAGTTTGCCTGCAACGAATGTGCCCTGCCCGAAGCGGAAGAAATCCTCGCCTGGGTAGAAGCCAGCCTGGATGTGGAAAACCGCCACTCGGAGCTTGTGGTGCGCATTGTGGATGAAGCGGAAAGCGCGGAATTGAATGAATCTTTCAGAAAAAAATCCGGCCCTACCAATGTCTTGTCGTTCCCATTTGAGTTACCACCAGAGGTTCCCGAGCTTACTTTGCTGGGGGATCTGGTCATCTGTGCACCTGTGGTGCAACGGGAAGCGCAGGAACAGCGCAAACCGGTTCAGGCACACTGGGCACACATGGTAGTGCATGGCACCCTGCATCTGCAGGGGTATGATCATCAAACACAGGCCCAGGCCGAGGAAATGGAGGGCCTTGAACAAGGTATCCTCGCCCGGTTAGGCTACCCAGACCCGTATCACGAGGAGGACTGAACACGGCATTGAAATCCTGCTCCCTGCTACCCTAGCCGGGCGTGCATGCCGCGTATTGACAAACAATGAACGAAGACCGATCGAGTACGGCTCCCGCACAACGTTCCTGGCGGGATCGCATCAGTCAGGCACTACTGGCTGAACCCAAGGATCGTGAACAACTGATATTCCTGCTCCGCGATGCACAGCGACGCAGCCTTTTCGATGCCGATGCCCTGGCGATGATCGAGGGTGTGCTACAGGTGTCGGAGATGCAGGTGCGGGACATCATGATTCCACGTTCACAAATGGAAGTGCTGAGTCGTGATGGGGAGCCGGCGGACATGCTGCCGGTGATTATCGAGTCCGGGCATTCGAGATTTCCGGTTATTGGCGAGAGCCGCGATGAAGTGGTGGGTATTCTGCTGGCCAAGGATCTGCTGCGCTATTTTTCCGGTAATAATGATGACAGCTTCAGCATTCGGGAAGTGTTACGTCCCGCCGTATTCATTCCCGAAAGCAAACGCCTGAATGTGCTGCTCAAGGAATTTCGCGCAAACCGTAATCATATCGCCATTGTGGTGGATGAGTATGGTGGTGTGGCCGGAATGGTTACCATTGAAGATGTGCTGGAGCAGATTGTCGGTGAGATCGAGGATGAGCATGATCTCGATGAAGACTATTATATCCGCAAGCATAGTGACACTCACTTTACCGTGAAGGCATTGACTCCCATCGAGGATTTCAATGAATATTTTGAGACCCAGTACAGCGATGAGGAATTCGATACCATCGGTGGCTTGCTGGTGCATAACTTCGGGCACCTGCCCAAGCGCGGTGAAACCCTTACCATCGATAATTTTCTATTCAAGGTATTGCGCGCCGATAACCGGCGAATACACATGTTTCATCTTTCGGTATTGCCGGTAGTCCAGGCGGAAGAAAGCACGGATAGCCCCAACTGAACGATGCCATCGATGGGAGAACTGACGTGACCACGGCTTACGCCTGGAAACGTGGGTGGGCAAGGTTTGCCACCCTGTTCGCGGGTGCCTTGCTGCCCCTGGCCTATGCACCCTATAGCCTGTTTCCGCTGGCGCTGTTATCCCTCACCTGCCTGTTTTTGCTGCTGGAAGAGCAATCCCCCCGGGAAGCACTATTGCGTGGCTGGTTGTTCGGGCTGGGGATGTTCGGTGTCGGCATTTCCTGGGTGTATATCAGTATCCATGAATATGGCGACGCCAGCATCGCGGCGGCAGTGGGAATTGCCCTGGTTCTGGTAGCCCTGATGGCGGTTTACCCGGCAGTAGCCGCCTACGTGGGGGCGCGGTTTGCCACCCGTAACTGGCAGCGTCGCCTACTGTTGTGGCCAGCTGCCTGGGTGCTTGCGGAATGGTTTCGCGGATGGGTGCTCACCGGTTTTCCCTGGCTGAATCTGGGTTACAGTCAGGTGGATTCCCCCCTACTGGGGTATGCCCCCCTGGGGGGCGTCTATGGGGTTTCCTGGGCCACGGTATTAATCGCCGGTTTACTGGCGCAATCCTGGGCCATGCGTCGCAATGGCCTGGCGCTAACCTTTTGTCTGGCCGGTCTGCTGCTGATCCCCTTTGCCGGTATGGTGTTGAATTCAGTTACCTGGACTGCCCCCCAGGGGAAACGCATCAGTGTGAGCCTGCTGCAGGGAAATATTCCCCAGGACCAGAAATGGCTGCCGGAACAAATGATGGCCACGGTGGAGCGATATGCCGAGCTGACGCGGGACAATCAGTCCAGTCAATTGATCATTTGGCCGGAAACCGCCATCCCGGCGTTTTATCATCAGGTGCAGGACAGTCTGATACCGCAGCTCGAGGAAGCGGCAAAGGCCTGGAATCTGGATTTGCTCATTGGTATTCCATTGCTCGACCGGGAGAGCTGGCAATACTATAACGCGGTAATGTCACTGGGGCGTGAGCATCGCTTTTATTACAAGCAACATCTGGTCCCTTTCGGGGAATACATGCCCTTTCGCCCGGTACTGGAAAACCTGTTGAGTGCCCTGGATCTGGCCATGGCTGATTTCAGTGAGGGTGCGCCGGATCAGGTTCTGTTGCGTGGCATGAATGTTCCGGTGGGTGTATCCATCTGTTATGAAATCGCTTTTGGGGAAGAAATCATCCGCAGCCTGCCGCAGGCCGCCTTGCTGGTGAATGTGAGTAATGATGGCTGGTTCGGTGATTCGCTGGCACCCCATCAACATCTTGAAATTGCCCGTATGCGCGCCAGGGAAACGGAACGAACACTGTTGCGCGCCACCAATACGGGGGTTTCCGCCATCATCGATCACAAGGGCGTGGTACAGCAACGCAGTCCACAGTTTGAAATTGCCGTATTGACCGGCAAGGTGCAGCCCCGCAGCGGTGCCACACCCTATGTGCGTGTGGGGAATCTACCCGTGGTCTTGCTGGCAAGCCTGATTGTGCTGGGTGTGCCACTGCTGCTGCATCGAAAAAAGTGGCTGGCCCTGCTGACACACAGAAAAAGCGAATAGGGTAAGGTGCTCTTATAACACCCACTGCCATGACAAAGAGATACCGGCCTGCGCCGGTATGACGTTCTCTTTTTTATTTACGCTGCCGTCATTGCGAGTCGCGAAGCGACGCGGCAATCTCCTTCGGTTGGCAGTGCGCACTCAAGAAGGCAAGTGCCGGATTCAAGAGATTGCTTCACTACGTTCGCAATGACGGGCTTTGCCTTGACCCGAAGGGTAAGGTATTCATAATGATCCTCGAAGAGGATCTATGATCGCCTTGACCCGAAGGGTAAGGTATTCATGACAATAAACCACCGTCATTCCGGACGGAGCGTAGCGGAGAT
>CBDUNQ010000163.1:0-5593 GCA_965368625.1 uncultured Gammaproteobacteria bacterium | reverse complement strand
ATCACTTCATCTACCAGCTGTAACACGTCTTCCAGCGGCCGCCTCCTTACCTCGGCCAAGGTCCACCCGGTGAGTTTTTCCGCCTGTGGATTGAGGTATTCAATGATTCCATCAGGATCCGTGGTGATCACGGCATCACCAATGGAATGCAGCGTTACCTCCGCCCTCTCCTTTTCCTGATACAAGGCCGTCTCTGAACTACGCATGCGTGCCAGTGCTTCGCGTAATTCCTGTTGTTGCTGGGTGAGATAATCCAGCGCATTATTGATAAAGCCACCGAGATAACCAAATTCATCCTTGCGTTCGGCATCAAAGCGATGTTCGGTATTTCCCGCAGAAAATCCTTTCGCAGTAGTTACCATTTGCTGCAGCGGACGTGTGAGCACACGCTGTAACACCCATTGCAATATGGCTCCGAACAGGAAAAAGGCACCGCCCAGGGTAACCATGTGCTGTTTACGTTGTTCCTTTACCTGATATTGCACACTCGGCAGGTAAACGGAAACCATCAGGGATAGAAATGCATTATCCTGCATCAGGGAATCCACCCGGGTCACATAGTCATAGCTGATGAGTGTTTCATCATGGGCTCCCAGACTGCGGCTATGGCCCAATAACTGTACTTCCATGTACGGAAAGGCATAATCGCGACGCAAGTTTTCCACCAGGTACACCAGGGAATCGATGGTATCGGGTTGCTTGAGATGAAGCTGATGTTCCAGCTGTAGTTTAAAATGATCGATGGTATCGAGTTGCTGCTTTTGCAGTTTTTCTTCAAGACCGCTCAGCTGCAGGGAAATGAACAATAAGCCCAGCAGGGCCAGACCCCAGAATACAATACCTGTGACTTTTACGTGCAGCCCCGTGGGACCGGGCTGCTGACTTTCATTCTGGTGGCTGGCCGTCATTGAAAACCCAGTTTCTGCAAGGTAATCAACATGGGGCAGAGACCGCTCAATCCGGCACCGAAGATGGCAAAGCCCATAAACCAGGCAAACCACCATAATTGTTCCGGAAAGAAAATCACGGCCAGGGTCAATGCACAAGCCACCACCAGACGCCAGGCCCGCTCCGCCTCAAAGCCGAAAACCCTCTGACCCTCTGGCGTTTCCAGGGAGGCACTGCGAATCATTCGCGCCACACGCGGCAAGCGATAATTGCTGATACCTTCAAGAAAAACCAGAATGATGATGGCAATGAGTACCGGGCGCAGATCGAAATATAGGCATAATAGTAACGACAGGCCCAGGCTGGCACGATAAAAACGGTCACTCATTCCCCAAATCCCTCGCGTGCTGTGCGGCAAGAAGCCTACCGCTGACCACTCCCCCATTGCCGATCCATGGCAGTGCATCACAAGGGTATCGGCCATTATCCAGACAAGTTAAGATATTAAAATAATCTAAATATATTATAGTATTATCTGTCGGTTATGCAGTATATTTAATACAAATTCAAGGTGAGCGCAAGCCCGGCACCCCAAGGGACCTGAAAACGCAGCACTGGACGGGTTATTGCCGGCGCCAGCTGGTGGTACCCCCCTGGTCTTCCAGAATGACCCCTGATGCCGCCAACTCATCGCGAATGGCGTCCGCAGCCCCATAGTCCTTTCTCGCGCGTGCATCGAGCCTGGCCTGTATCTGTTGCGCAATGAATTCATCACTGAGACCGTCCGTCAGGCCCTGGGGACGTCCACGCAGATAGGTATCAGGCTCACTTTGAAGAATCCCTATGGCTCCCCCCAGATACTTCAATATGGCTGCGAGTTCAGCCGCCCCTTGCGTATGATTGCTTTCCCGTTCCCGGTTCAGCTCGCGGGCCAACTCAAACAGTACGGCCAATGCATCCGCAGTATTGAAATCGTCATTCATGGCCGCCATGAAGCGTTGCTCATAGACACTATTCACCGGTAGTGTGCCGGGAGTCACCTCACGCAGTGCGGTATACAATCTTGTCAGGGAGTTTCGCGCCTTATCAAGATTGTCGTCGGTATAGTTGAGGGGACTGCGGTAATGACTCGCCAGAATAAAGTAGCGCACCTCTTCCGCCTGATAGCGGGCAAGTATTTCCCTGACGGTAAAGAAATTACCCAGGGATTTGGACATCTTTTCTTCATCCACCTGCACAAAACCATTATGGATCCAGTAATTGACGAAGCTACAGCCGGTGGCTCCCTCTGACTGGGCGATTTCATTTTCATGATGCGGAAATTGCAGATCCATGCCACCGCCATGAATATCAAAATGACTGCCAAGACAATGGGTGGACATGGCGGAACATTCAATATGCCAGCCCGGTCTCCCCTCTCCCCAGGGAGAGGACCAGCTCGGTTCACCGGGTTTTGCCGCCTTCCACAGCACGAAATCCAGTGGATCCGCCTTGGCCTCCGCAATTTCCACGCGCGCACCGGCCCGCAGGTCCTCGGTATTTTTTCCCGACAGGCGGCCATAGCCGGCAAACCGGCTCACATCGTAGTAGACATCACCATTCGCTGCGGCATAGGCGAACCCTTTATCCACCAGTGTCTGGATCATGCCCAGGATTTGCTCCATGGAAGAAGTCGCACGCGGCTCAAGATCCGGTGGCTGCACGCCCAGGGCAGCGGCATCCTCATGCATGGCGGTGATAAATCGATGGGTCAACGCCTCCATGGGTTCCTGATTCTCCTGGGCGCGCGCAATGATTTTGTCATCGATATCGGTGATATTGCGCACGTAGGTGACGTCATAACCCAGCCGGCGCAAATGCCGCACAATCACATCGAACACCACCAGCACGCGCGCATGTCCAAGGTGGCAGAGGTCATAAACCGTCATACCGCATACGTACATCCGTACTTTGCCGGGTTCTATGGGTATGAATTCCTCTTTTTTCCTGCTGAGGCTGTTATATATCAGTAACATGTCTTTTCTGTGATCTCAGTGATTTTACATCCTCCGTTCAGGCCTGATCCGCTTGCAGGGGCAGGCAGAACTGGGCGGGCGGGAGCGTAAGGCCACAATGGTAACGGAAACCCGTTGCCCCTCCTAGCCCGAAGAAAACGGCTTCGGAAGCAGGCGCACTGGGCCAGGGGCAGGGAATCGCCACTTCCGACTCCCGCACAGGCCGATTCTCTTCATTCCTTTGCTTGTACCCTACGCAGAAAACATTATCATGTGCGGTTCACACTTTGGAGAGCACCACTGATGACCCGTATCACTCGGATGTTATTAGGCTTACTCATCGCCCTCGGCGGCGCCCTGACGGCGACCGGCCCCACCCTAGCAGGAGATCAGACAATGACCGTTCGCATGCAAACCAACAAAGGCAGCATCGTGCTGGAACTGGACGGGGAAAAAGCACCCAAAACCGTTGAAAACTTCATCCAGTATGCCAAGGATGGATTTTACGACGGTACCATTTTCCACCGGGTGATTCCCGGCTTCATGATCCAGGGTGGCGGCTTCGAACCGGGTATGACGCAAAAAGCCACCCGCGCCCCGGTGGAAAATGAAGCCAATAATGGTTTGAAAAACGATCTTGGCACCATCGCCATGGCACGCACCAACGATCCTCACTCGGCAACCGCCCAGTTTTTCATCAATGCCAAGGATAATGGTTTTCTGAATCACAGCGCCCCCACTCCACAGGGATGGGGATATTGTGTATTCGGCAAGGTAACGGAAGGGCTGGACGTCGTGAAAGCCATTGAAGCCGTGGCCACTACCGGGCGTGGCGGGCATCAGGATGTGCCTGTGGAAGATGTCATCATCGAAAAAGTGACTGTGGAATAAGCTTCCTGGTCTGCGTGGTTGTGTGGGTTCCCCACACAACCACATTCCCATGAAACCGGTATTCTTTATCTCCGATCTTCATCTCGATCCTTCGCGCCCTGCCATCAACAATCTGTTTCTGGCTTTTTTACGGCAGCGGGCGCGAGAGGCCAGCGCACTCTATATTCTCGGAGATCTGTTTGAGGCCTGGATCGGCGATGATGACCCTGAGCCGGCCTACCAGGAAGTCAAGCAACAGCTGCAATGCCTGCATGCCAGCGGGGTCGACCTGTATTTTATTGCCGGAAATCGCGACTTCCTCATTGGCGAAGACTTTTCCCGACAGACAGGCTGCCGGCGCTTACCCGACTCCACAGTCATTGACCTGTTCGGAACACCTGCCCTGATCATGCACGGCGATAGCCTGTGCACCGATGACCGGGAATATCAACAGTTCCGCGCACAGGTACGCGACCCGCAATGGCAGCGGGATTTCCTCGCCAAACCCATTGCAGAGCGCAATGCCATCGCCAGGCAGTTACGTGAAATCAGCCAGCAGCGCACCCGCGACAAAGCCGAATACATTACCGATGTAAACCCTGATGCAGTCAGAGAAGCCATGACTACTGCAGGGGTACGGCGCCTGATCCATGGGCATACCCACCGCCCCGCCATTCATGATTTTCAGTTGCAGCAAGCCCCTGCCCAACGCATGGTACTGGGTGACTGGTACGAACAGGGAAGCCTGTTGATCTGTGAACCTCAGGGGTGTCGACTGGAACGCATGGAAATACCCTTTCAGTCATCACAACCGCCCCAGCCTTAACATGCACTTTCAAGCGCACGCGGTGTTGGTAGAAATGTGCAGAAATCACTCATTCCTGGACTATAGTTACGGGAAAATTTACCGCTATTAGTCCAATAGAAGCCTACCACCATAAGGACATACCCCCATGTACACCAACCGGCTGCTGTGTTCAATGATTCTGAGCCCCTTGTTATTGCTGCTGCCAGGGACCGCCATGGCCAGTGGCGACGCCACCATCCTGGATTACACCACCCATTGGACAGGCATTGTTTGCCTGGCGATTTTCGCGGCCGCCTATTTGATGGTAATCATGGAAGAAACGATACACATGCGAAAATCCAAACCGGTCATGGTAGCCGCCGGTTTTATCTGGGCGATTGTAGCTGTGGTTTACAGTATGAATGGCGATACCCATAGCGCTGAACAGGCCGTTCGACACAATCTCCTGGAATTTGCCGAATTGTTTCTTTTCCTGCTGGCGGCCATGACCTATATAAACACCATGGATGAGCGCGGTGTATTCAATGCCCTGCGCGCCTGGTTGATCAACAAGGGCTTTTCCCTGCGGCAGATTTTCTGGATGACCGGCATACTGTCCTTTTTCATTTCCCCGGTAGCCGATAACCTGACCACGGCCTTGCTCATGTCCACGGTTGCCATGGCCGTAGGTGGCCACAATACCAAATTCGTGGTGCTGGCGTGCATCAATATCGTGGTGGCCGCCAATGCCGGTGGCGCCTTCAGCCCCTTTGGCGATATCACTACACTGATGGTCTGGCAAAAGGGCATTGTGCAATTCCAGGAGTTTTTTGTCCTGTTCGTTCCCTCGGTGGTGAACTGGCTGGTACCTGCAGTGATCATGAGCATGGCTGTGTCAAATACAGCACCGGAAGCCACTCACGCAGAGGCGGAATTGAAGCACGGCGCCTTTGTTGTAGTGGGACTGTTCATACTCACCATCACCATGGCAGTGTGTGCACATAACTTCCTGCACCTGCCTCCGGTACTTGGCATGATGACCGGCCTGGGCTTC
>CBDUNQ010000162.1:0-5599 GCA_965368625.1 uncultured Gammaproteobacteria bacterium | reverse complement strand
ATATCCGCCCTGGGACAGGATAAATTCGGCCTGATTCAAGGTCTCTCCCAGCTCATCTTTGAGAGCGGCTGCAACCTGGAAGACAGCCGCATGACGGTACTGGGGGGCGAATTTGCCATTCTCATGCTGGTTTCCGGCAACTGGAACAATCTGGCCAAACTGGAAGGTCAACTACCGGGCATGGAACAGAGCCATGGCTTGACCGTACAATACCGTCGCACCCAGAAACAGGCTTCCAGCCAGAAACTGCTACCGTACGCGGTGGAAGTGGTGGCCATGGATCACCCCGGCATCGTCCACAGCCTGGCCAACTTTTTTTCCACCCGGCAAATCAATGTGCAGGACCTCAATACCAGCTGCTACAGTGCGGCACATACGGGCACACCCATGTTCGCAGTGCAGCTGACCGTGGGAGTACCCGCCAATACGCACATCGCCACCCTGCGGGAAGAATTCATGGATTTTTGTGACCAGTACAATCTGGATGCCATCATCGAACCGGTAAAGATCTAGATTCACTGCTACAGGGAGCACAACAACCGACATGAGTACTGTAACAATGGGAAAAAAGGTTCCCGCCTTCACCGCCATGGCCACCGGCGAGCAAACCATCAAACTGAGTCAACTGAAGGGAAAAAAAGTAATCCTTTACTTTTACCCGCGGGACAACACTCCGGGCTGCACCCGTGAAGGCCAGGATTTTCGCGATCTATATGGCAAATTCAAGCGCAACAATACCCTTGTCTTCGGTATTTCCCGCGACAAGATGAGTAGCCATGAACGTTTTCGCGAAAAACAGGAATTCCCCTTTGACCTTATCTCCGATGAAGATGAAAGCCTGTGCAGACTCTTTGATGTCATCAAGGAAAAAAACATGTATGGCAAAAAGGTCATGGGCATAGAGCGCAGCACCTTCCTTCTCGATGAAAAGGGTATTCTGCGACAGGAATGGCGCAAGGTGAAAGTCCCCGGCCACGCCGATGCGGTACTGGCAGCCGTCAAGGAACTTCCCTGATTCGATGAACATTCTGAGGTCTCATTGCTCAAGACCACCATCGTGTCGTGAAAAATCCACGGCATGCCTCCCGCAATTGTGCTTCACTACAATAAAATGCAGACGCACACCAACCCGTAGCAGGTAACCATGGCCCGTAAAGAAGTAACCGGAAAAAGACTCTTTGTGCTGGATACCAATGTACTCATGCACGACCCCACGGCCCTCTACCGGTTTCACGAACATGACATTTTCCTGCCCATGGTGGTGCTGGAAGAGCTCGATGCCGGCAAAAAAGGCCTTTCCGAGGTCGCCCGAAATGTGCGTCAGGTCAGCCGCTTTCTGGATGAACTGGTGAGTGGATGCACTCCCGATGATATTGAACAGGGCTTGCCGCTGCGCGCGCAGCGCCTGGAGCAGGATCAGGAAGTACTGCAGGCCGATGTTTCCGGCCGATTGTTCTTTCAGACCCGCAGCCTGGAAGCGGAACTGCCGGCCGCCTTACCCGGCAACCGCCCGGACAACAATATTCTGGGCACCGCACTGGCACTGAAGAACACCCACCCGGACACCGCCATCACGCTGGTCTCCAAGGATATCAATCTGCGCATCAAGGCCACGGCCATTGGCATACATGCAGAGGATTACTTCAATGACCAGGTCCTGGATGATGTTAATCTGCTGTACTCGGGGACCTATGAGCTGCCTGCGGATTTCTGGGATCAGCATGGACAGAACATGGAATCCTGGCAGGAGGATGGTCACAACTTCTACCGTATTCACGGCCCGCTGGTAGGTAAGTGGCACCCCAATCAATGTGTCTATCTGCCAGGGGATGGCGGCTTTGAAGCCATTGTTCGCCAGGTGGATGGCGAACAGGCGGAACTGCAGGTGGTTATCGACTACCGCAGCACCATGCATACCGTGTGGGGCATCAATGCGCGTAACCGCGAACAGAATTTCGCCCTTAACCTGCTCATGGACCCGGAAGTGGATTTTGTTTCCCTCATGGGCGTCGCCGGCACCGGCAAGACCCTGCTCACCCTGGCGGCGGGACTGGCGCAAACCCTGGAAGCCAACCGCTACAAGGAAATCATCATGACCCGCGTGACGGTACCCGTGGGGGAAGATATCGGCTTTCTGCCCGGCACGGAAGAGGAAAAAATGACGCCCTGGATGGGGGCGCTCATGGATAATCTGGAAGTATTGACCAAATCCGACAGTGGGGGTGACTGGGGACGTGCCGCCACCAATGACCTACTGGCCAACCGCATCAAGATCCGCTCCCTGAATTTCATGCGCGGCCGCACCTTCCTCAACAAATTCCTGATCCTTGACGAAGCCCAGAACCTTACGGCGAAGCAGATGAAAACACTGGTGACCCGCGCAGGACCCGGCACCAAGGTATTCTGTCTGGGCAACGTGGCCCAGATCGACACCCCCTACCTTACGGAAACCAGTTCCGGCCTCACCTATGTAGTGGACCGCTTCCAGAACTGGGCACACAGTGGTCATATAATTCTGCGTCGCGGAGAACGTTCACGGTTGGCGGATTTCGCCTCGGAAGTGCTCTAGCCCGCACTCTCACCTGGATTGCGTGAAGCAGGCGCTGGATTCGTACTCAGCCTTCCGTGGCGGCCGGTTCCTCATCAGGCGTATCGTTCCCATAGCGCGGCCAGACCTTGAGCACTGCCTGCACCAGGGTGGCCAGGGGAATGGCGAAAAACACCCCCCAGAAGCCCCAGATACCGCCAAACACCAGCACGGCCACAATAATGGCAATGGGATGCAGGTTCACCACTTCGGAAAACAACAGGGGAACCAGCACATTACCGTCGATGGCCTGAATAATCGCGTAGGCGATCATCACATAGGCAAAATCAGAGCTCCAGCCCCACTGGAAATACGCAATAAGGGCAATGGGCAGCGTCACCACAGCGGCACCGATATAGGGAATGATGACTGATAAGCCCACCAGGGTAGCCAGCAACATGGCATACTGCAGACCCCAGTACGCGAAGGTGACATAACTCACAATACCCACTACCAGGATTTCCCAGACCTTGCCGCGCACATAGTTGGCGATCTGGGCGTTCACATCATGCCAGACCTGGGTGGAGAGGCGCCGGTCCTGGGGAAGGTAACTGGTAATCCAGCCAATGATGTGCTGCTTATCCTTCATGAAGAAGAACACCAGCACTGGTACCAGAATCACATACACGAGCACAGCGATAATATTGACCACGGAAGCCAGTGACAGGGAAAACACTTCCTGCCCGAGGCGGGCGATTTCCATCCTCAGGCCCGCCATGATATCGCTGACCTGTTGCTCGGTGACAAAGCCCGGGTATTGCTCGGGGAGCTGCAATAATTTCGCCTGTCCCATACTCACCATCTGGGGTAACTGCTGAAACAGTTGCGTCAACTGTTGCGACAAACGGGGTACCAGCACAAAAAAGATCATCACAACCAATACAAGGAAGAACAGAAACACCAGCGATACGGCGACAATCCGCGGTATATGCCAACGCTGCAAACGATCCACCACACCATCCAGCAGATAGGCCAGCACTACACTGGCCAGCACCGGTGCCAGCATATCCCCCATCACCAGCACGATGGCAAATCCTGCGATCAGCAACAGCGCCAGAATCACCACCTGGGGATCATTAAAGTACCGCCGGAACCACTGACGAACAATTTCCATGAGAACCCTCAGTAGAATCGCAAATCAAGTCTGCATGGACCAACCGCAGGCAGGCAACAATCTACCTGAGACCATGCATGCAAAGCGATGGGGCTAGTGTGCGAAAAGCCGGGCGATTTTTCCAGCCCCGGCTTATTTTTCCTGCGCCTGGCAAAATGCCTCATATTGCTCACGGAACACCACTTCCAGCTCGTCGATGACTTCACGGGCATCGCGACGTGCCATAACGTGCTCCGTCATCAGGCCGGAGGTATGATTCAGCATCTTGCTTTTATCCAGCATGTAATACGTCTGAGAGAGACGCTTGATGGCGGCAATGACCTTTTCCGATTCCGGGCGGGGAATGGGTTCCGGCTCCGGTAAGGGTTCAGGCTCCACGGACACCGGGGCCAGTGTCTGACTGTCCGGGTCTGCAGGCTGAAAATGCCCTGAGGAACGTTGTGCCAGAAATTGCGCATAATCCATGAGGCTGCGCTGATCATCCGCCGAAAGCCCGGTAAACCAACTGAGCAATTGCTGTTCCCCAGAACTCATGCCTGCCATTCCCCTTAATTATTCGCGATGATCCTTGCAGTAGGTCTGAGCGAAGGATAACAATTCATCCATGGCCCGCTGCCGGAACTTCTGCTTCTGGTGCACAAAAGAGAATGGCCGTTCCAGCGTCGGCTCCAGGGTCAGGGCCGCCAGAGTACCCAGTTTCAATTCTTTATGAATAGTGGCCCGGGAGATAATGGATACCCCCATACCCGCTTCAACGGCACCCTTCACCGCTTCCGGACTGCCCAGTTCCATGGATACATTCACATTGTTGTTGTGCACCCCGGTGGACTGCAGATACTCCGCCACCACTTCACGGGTACCGGACCCCTCTTCCCGGCAAATGTAAGGATACTCAAATAATTCTTCCACATGAATTTTCTTGCGCTGGGCCAGTGGATGCTTGGTGGAAACGATGCCCACCAACTGATCCATGCGGCATACATCCACCACCAGATTCTTGTTCATCACCGGGGATTCCACCACCCCCAGATCGATTACATTGTTTTCCACCATGCTGACGATGCCATCGGAATTGGAAACCTTCAGATGTACGTTTACATCGGGGTACTTATGCTTGAAATCACCAAGCAGGGCCGGAAGCATGTATTCAGCAATGGTGGTACTGGCGCCGATGATCAATACCCCACTGATCTCACCGGTCATTTCGCGTACGGCATTTTCCATTTCACCATACAGATCAAAGATTCGGGCCGCGTAGGAATAGACCCGCTTACCGGCATCTGTCAGGCTGATGCGGTTATGGGTGCGATCAAACAGGCGTGTATTGAAATGCTCTTCCAACTGGCGCACCTGAAAGGTCACCGCCGGCTGGGTCATGTGCAGGCTCTCCGCTGCCTTGGTAAAACTCAGCAGGCGGGCCACGGTATGAAAAACTTGTAAGCGGCGATCTGCCATAGGATTACTACCAACATAGGGGGCTTTCAGGATGTGTCTCGAAAGCCATAATCACTTGTTCAAACATAAATGAATCTAATCAGGTTGCGTACAATACAGCACTTCACAGGGAGTTTCATGTGCTTTGTGCATTCCTAGACGGGGCAATGGGCAAAAAACCATTCGCCACAAAAAAACCCGCCACCAGGCGGGTTTTCATTCCAGGGGGATCGTCAGGCTACATTTTGAACTGTGCCATGAGTGACTGCTGGGTTGCCGACAGGCGAGCCAATTCCTCGCTGGCGCTGGCAGTCTGCTGGGCACCGGCGGCCACCTGATCCGAAACCTCGCGGATACTGGCAATGGCATTGCTGATTTCCGCGGAAACGGCGCTCTGCTCTTCCGAGGCACTCGCGATCTGGGCATTCATGTCATTGATTCCAGAGACAGAACCGGCGATGGTG
>CBDUNQ010000161.1:0-5657 GCA_965368625.1 uncultured Gammaproteobacteria bacterium | reverse complement strand
GCTCCATATACTCAGACATATCAAAGCGTAATAGCTCGACACCCAATTGCAGAGCGAGTTGGCGAGTCACCTCGGTTTTACCGACACCGGTGGGCCCGGCAAACAGGAAAGATCCGATCGGCCTCTGCTCATTACCCAGGCCGGAACGAGACATCTTGATTGCCGTTGACAGGGTCTCAATGGCTTCATCCTGACCATAGACCGTCAATTTGAGATCGCGCTCCAGATTTTTCAGTGCATCCTTGTCAGAGGCCGAAACTGATTTGGGTGGAATGCGGGCAATCTTGGCCACAATATTTTCAATATCCGTGACACCAATGGTTTTCTTGCGCTTGGAAGCGGTAAGAATCTGTTGATTGGCCCCGGCTTCATCGATTACATCAATGGCCTTGTCAGGCAGATGGCGGTCATTGATGTATCGGGAAGAGAGTTCCGCGGCAGTACGCAGGGCCTTGTGAGAATAGCGCACCTTGTGATGTTCCTCGAAGCGGGATTTCAAACCCTTGAGAATCTGCACCGTCTCTTCCACCGTGGGCTCAACCACGTCGATTTTCTGAAAGCGACGGGTCAGTGCACGGTCTTTTTCAAAAATGCCGCGGTATTCCTGGTAGGTAGTGGAACCGATACACTTGAGCTCACCGGAAGCCAACACGGGCTTGATGAGATTGGAGGCATCCATCACACCACCCGAGGCGGCACCGGCACCAATGATAGTATGAATTTCATCAATGAATAATATGGCACCGGGTTCTTTATGCAGTTGATTCAAGACCGCCTTCAAGCGTTTCTCAAAGTCGCCGCGATACTTGGTGCCGGCAACCAGGGCACCAAGATCCAGTGAATAAATGGTACTTTTGGCCAGCACCTCAGGCACCTTGCCGTCCACAATCATCTTGGCCAGACCTTCAGCAATAGCGGTTTTCCCCACACCGGCTTCACCAACCAGCAAGGGGTTGTTCTTACGCCGCCGGCACAGTATCTGGGTGGTCCGCTCCACTTCATGCTGACGACCGATCAGAGGGTCGATTTTCCCCTTGCGGGCAAGCTCGTTCAAATTCGAGGCAAAGGTTTCCAGTGGTTTTTTTGCCGGTGCATCCGTAGGTGATTCTTCACCTGTGGTGCTGGCGGCCTCGTCCGCCTGTTCATCATGGATCTTGGTAACGCCGTGTGAAATGTAGTTCACCACATCCAGACGGGTGACATTCAGCTTGTTGAGAAAATAGACGGCCTGGGTTTCCTGCTCACTGAAAATCGCCACCAGCACATTGGCACCGGTGACTTCTTTCTTGCCTGAGGATTGGACGTGGAAAACCGCACGCTGCAATACCCGCTGAAACCCAAGCGTGGGTTGTGTTTCGCGATTATCATTGGGAGGAAGTAAAGGCGTCGTTTCTTCGAGAAAGGCCTGCAACTCCGCTCGCAGCACATTCATTTCAGCGCCGCACACCCGCAGCACTTCCGCTGCAGTGGGGTTATCCAGCAAGGCGAGTAGTAAATGCTCCACAGTCATAAACTCGTGGCGCTTCTCTCTCGCTTCCTTGAAGGCATGATTGAGAGTGAACTCCAGTTCTTTACTCAGCATCTGACACTACCTCTTGCCCTCTTACGCTTCTTCCATGATACACAATAGAGGGTGCTGATGTTCGCGCGCATAATCATTCACCTGCGCAACCTTGGTTTCGGCAATTTCCCGGGTATAGACGCCACATACGCCTTTACCCCGGGTATGCACATGAAGCATGACCTGGGTGGCCTTTTCCCGACTCATGGAAAAAAATATACCCAGCAGTTCCACCACAAATTCCATGGGCGTAAAGTCATCATTCAACAAAATGACGGTATACAGAGGCGGTCTCTTGAGTTTTGGCCGTTCTTCAAGAACGGTCAAGCCATCGTTTTCATGCTGTTTTGGTTCATTTCCCATGTCGTTCATTGTACCTGAAATAGCGCTTTCCTTCCTTCAGGATATAAGACTATTTCACATAAAAAACAACAGGGTTAATGGCAAATTTTCTGACGTAATAGCGCAAGCACGCCTCCGCATAAGCCCATCCCCAAATGGAAAGTGTAAATTTTTCTGACGCATACGGCCCGGGCCATGGGTCTTGACGCAGGAATCCGGTTGTGGATAGAGTGTCAGCGAGGCACTGCGCCGAAGGGGAGGTATGCAGTCATCTCATGCGTATTCACGCAGACTGCATCCTGAATAAGACATAAGCGAATTAGGATTTCGCAACCAGGAAGGATGAGGATGTATCAATGGCTACAGGTACTGTAAAGTGGTTCAGCAATGCAAAAGGTTATGGCTTTATTTCACCCGATGAAGGTGGCGAGGATGTATTCGCCCATTTCTCGGCCATCGAAATGGAAGGTTATAAAAGTCTGCGGGAAGGACAAAAGGTGATGTTTGACATCTCCCAGGGCCCCAAGGGCCTTACCGCCGCAAAGATCACCAACTATAACTGACCGTAATTACTATACTGACTTCCCGATACGGGAAATAACAAGGAAAACCATTACGGGCTGCGCACTCGATTGAACACGCAGCCCGTCACTACTGTTCCGGATTTCGGCGCGCTACATCTTTTCGATGACAGCGGAGCCGAAGCCGGAACAGGGCACTTTCACAGCCCCGTCCATCAGACGTTCCAGGTCATAGGTGACCGTTTTTGCGGCAATGGCACCGGAAACCCCCTTGACCACCAGATCTGCAGCTTCATTCCAGCCCAGGTGGCGCAACATCATTTCACCGGAAAGAATCAATGAGCTGGGATTCACCTGATCCTTACCGGCATATTTGGGGGCAGTACCATGGGTGGCTTCAAACAGGGCAACGCTATCAGAAAGATTGGCGCCAGGCGCCATGCCGATGCCACCCACCTGTGCCGCCAGGGCATCAGAAATATAGTCACCGTTGAGATTCAGTGTGGCAATTACACTGTATTCGGTAGGCCGCAAGAGAATCTGCTGCAAAAAGGCATCCGCAATCACATCTTTGATGACAATTTGCCTGCCGGTTCTGGGATTCTTGAAACTACACCAGGGACCGCCATCGATTTCCTTGGCGCCAAACTCTTTTTTCGCCAGGGAGTACCCCCAGCTTTTAAAGGCTCCCTCAGTGAATTTCATGATATTACCCTTATGAACCAGGGTAACCGAGTCACGATCCTGATCGATAGCATATTGAATGGCCCTGCGCACCAGACGCTCAGTACCCTCTGAAGATACCGGCTTGATCCCGATTCCCGAAGTTTCAGGGAAGCGGATCTTTTTCACCCCCATTTCCTTTTGCAAAAAGGCAATCACTTTCTTGACTTCAGCGCTGCCGGCTTCCCATTCAATTCCTGCATAGATATCTTCGGAATTTTCACGGAATATCACCATATCCGTCTTTTCCGGCTCTTTTAGCGGGCTGGGTGTACCCTGGTAGTAGCGCACCGGGCGCAGACAGGTATAGAGATCAAGATCCTGGCGCAAGGCCACATTCAACGAGCGTATGCCCCCACCCACCGGCGTTGTCAAGGGGCCTTTGATACCCACACAGAATTCCTTGAGGGCATCCAGGGTTTCAGCGGGTAACCAGGTGTTTTCTCCATACACCGTATTGGCTTTTTCACCGGCATAGATTTCCATCCATGCCAACTTGCGATCACCACCATAGGCCTTTTCAACGGCCGCATCCAGCACCGTCTTCATCACTGGTGTGATATCCACACCGATACCATCCCCTTCAATGCAGGGAATAATCGGTTGATTGGGAACCTTCAGGGAATGGTCCTTGTTTACGGTGATTTTCTCACCCTGCTGCGGCACGACAATATGCTGATAACCCATAATTTTTCCTAACCACTCAATAAGATAAAGGGCTTATTGTAGCAAATTGCCGGGGATACTAGGAAGGACAAAAAAAAGCCCCCGCAGTAGCGGGGGCTTTCCGGTACCTGGTAAAACCAGGACTAAACGAACAATCAGGCTTCGCCGCCGGCGGCCTTGATCAGAGACTCTTCAATGGCATTTGGTGCACACATAATGTTGAAGAAGGTGGCTCCGGTTTCGCTGGCAACCATGGGCAGGTTAGGCCAGCTGATGGCGATACGGAAGCGGGCATACAGGGCATATACATCCCCATCGGAAACCAGGATTTCATAAGGCAGGTGACCCGTGGAGCGAACCGGCTCTTTGTCAACGCGACTCATGATGTACTCGTCGCCACTGCAACCATCACTCAGCGCTACGCCGAAAACGGTTTCATTTTTGCCAGGGATGTCAATGCGGTATACCTTGGTGGCACCACCCGCACCTGCAGACAGGCCTTTTTCCACGGCCGCCAGGGCTTCTTCGTAGCTATCATACTCGGCCAACTCACTCGGATCGTCGAAGTACTCCATACCAAACATGTAGTGATACTTGCGCAGATCGTTGGCGGTAAGCTGCTTTTCACCGGTTCCGTACACTTCACTCTTGCCCAGTGCGGATTCCAGTGCGGAAGCAACCTTGTTCAGCTCTGCCGTACTCTCTACCCGGTAGGCATTGCCGTAATACATGGGGTTGGTGTAGGAAACCTGAATTTCTCCATCCACCTTGGTCAGGGTGACCCGCTGACCTGCTGCATAGCCACCGAATTCGGTGCTGGCAGCGGCTTTTTTCAGGTCGTCGTTGGTGATGGCCAGAATCAGCGCATCATTGTAGGGGGAGTAGGATCCGGCAATTTCGAAGCCGGCAGCCGCCAGCTTACCCTTAACATCGGAGGCTACCTGCTCTATATCTCCGCCGGTTTTATAGGCCAGCACGAATGGCTTGAGCACATCTTCGGCAATGGCCGTACTCAGAGTGGAAGCCAGCAGAATACCTGTGGCAAGGGTCTTTTTCAGTGCAGAAATCATGTGTTACTCCTCCTCGCAATCATTTTGCGAATTATTTTCGATCCGCTGTACACTGGCCGCGCGGACGGTTCATACAGCGATATTTTGTATGCCTTTCAACCGGTTCACAATTCGGGATCCCCAACCTGTGAACGGGCTGTCCGCGCGCAGCGGCTCCCAAAGGTCATGTGTAATTTATTACCTTCTCGGGCGCGAATGTCAAGTCTCTGACGCAATGCATTTCCATCGCTAAGGGGTTGAAACCGCGTCAGAAGTATGATCCAACTACCCTCCTAAGCTGCTAAGATCCGGATTTTTGGACGATGTTTCAAACGAGCGCCACTTCACTGCTATGACTTGGAAACCACATGTCACCGTCGCCAGCATTATCGAAAATGCCGGCAAATTCCTCCTGGTGGAAGAACAGATAGCCGGACGCCCCGTGCTAAATCAGCCTGCAGGGCATCTTGAAGAGGGAGAATCCCTGATAGAAGCGGTCTGCCGTGAAACCCTGGAAGAGAGTGCCTGGGAGTTCCAACCTGAATACCTGGTAGGTATCTACCGCTGGCCGTCCCGCGAGCACACGTTTTTACGCTTCGCATTCACGGGCCGGCTGCTGGCCCATGATGCGGACCGCCCCCTGGACCCGGACATCCTGCGCACCGTCTGGCTGAGTTATGACGAGATCACCGCCCGGTCCGCTGCGGTACGCAGTCCGCTGGTGCTGCAGGGGATTGAGGATTACCTCCGTGGCACACGACACACATTGGACATCCTTCATGATTTCACCCCCAC
>CBDUNQ010000160.1:0-5683 GCA_965368625.1 uncultured Gammaproteobacteria bacterium | reverse complement strand
CGGAAAGGATCACCTTGGCGCGCAAAATATCCTGGCGGATAAGGTTGGCTGATTTCAGCGCCACCAGGTCCACTACATCCCCTTCCACCAGGGCCAGCTCATGCAGGCGGATTTCCGAAATGTTTCTGGACATCCGCGAGGTGAAGCCGATTTTCGGCAGGCGCCGCTGAATCGGCATCTGGCCGCCTTCGAATCCGGTCTTGTGGTAGCCACCCTTACGTGACTTCTGACCCTTGTGACCACGGCCACAGGTCTTGCCCAGTCCCGAACCGATGCCGCGGCCGACGCGCTTGCGGGTCGCCTTGGCGCCCGGAGCAGATTTCAATGTATTGAGCCGCATCTTAGGCTTCCTCTACCTTGAGCATGTACGATACTTTATTGATCATACCGCGATTCTCAGGTGTATCGATCACGTCTACCGTATGGTGCATACGGCGCAGGCCAAGACCGGAAACACAGGCCTTATGGGCTGCCAGACGTCCATTTACGCTTTTTACCAGCGTCACTTTCAATTGTTTGTCCGCCATGGGTCTATCCCGTAATTTCGTCCACGGATTTGCCACGCTTGGCTGCCACGTCTTCCGGAGAAGTCATATCGGCCAAGCCCTTCATGGTGGCACGCACCACGTTAATGGGGTTGTTGGAACCAATGCACTTGGCCAGTACGTTGCGCACCCCAACCACTTCGAGTACGGCACGCATGGCGCCACCCGCAATGATTCCGGTACCTTCCGAAGCCGGTTGCATGTGCACCTTGGCCGCACCGTGACGTGCCGTAATGGCATATTGCAGCGTGCCATCCTTAAGCTTGATGGATTTCATGTTCTTGCGAGCATTTTCCATGGCTTTTTGAATCGCCACCGGCACTTCACGCGCCTTACCACGCCCGAATCCCACGCGCCCTTCACCATCGCCGACCACTGTCAGCGCGGCAAAACCAAACTGACGACCACCCTTCACCACTTTTGCCACCCGGTTGATACCGATCAGCTTTTCGTGGAGGCCGTCGCCGGTTGCCTGTGCGTCTACACTCGCCATAACTCAACCCTTACCTTAGAATTCAAGTCCGCTTTCACGCGCGGCATCTGCCAGCGCCTTTACGCGACCATGGTATTTGAAACCGGAGCGATCAAAAGACACGGACGTGATACCGGCCGCCTTTGCCTTTTCCGCAATGGATTTCCCCACTACGGCTGCCGCATCCACATTGCCCGTGCTCTTGAGGCTGGCGCGCACGTCTTTATCAACGGTGGAGGCGCTGGCCAGAACCTTATCTCCGGAAGCATCGATGACCTGCGCATAGATATGACGCGGCGTGCGGTGCACACAGAGACGTACCGCACGCAATTCACGCAGCTTTGCGCGAGTACGACGTGCACGACGAATACGAGTTGCCTTCTTGTCCATTGTCTACATACCTGCTATAGCCTGATGGCGATGACCGACCGCCGTCTGCTTTGGTTAATTTAGTAATTACCCGGGTAATTACTTCTTCTTCGCTTCCTTACGGACGATGACTTCATCATCGTATTTCACGCCCTTGCCTTTATAAGGCTCCGGCGGACGGTAGGCGCGAATCTTGGCAGCTACCTGACCTACTACCTGTTTGTCGATACCCTTGACCACTACTTCCGTCTGACTGGGGGTTTCGATACTGACACCTTCCGGTGCTTCAAAGTTGACCGGATGGGAAAACCCCAGATTGAGGTTCAGCACCTTGCCCTGGGCCTGAGCACGATACCCTACGCCCACCAGCACCAGTTTACGCTCAAAGCCCTGGGACACACCCACGACCATGTTATTGAGCAGGGCACGCGTGGTGCCCGCCAGTGCATTGGCTTCCTTGGAAGCATCGTTGGCACTGAACTTCAATTCAGTGCCTTCCTGCTGCATGGAAACCAGATCGTGTATACGATGCTCCAGGGCACCCTTGGAACCCTTGATGGTTACCTGCTGACCATTGGCGGTTACGGTCACACCCGAGGGCAGACTTACCGGATTATTTGCAACTCGAGACATAGTCTTCTACTCGCTTAGGATACGTAGCACAACACTTCGCCACCTTCACCGGCAGCCCGTGCAGCTCGATCCGTCATAACACCTTTGGAGGTGGAGATAATCGCTACACCCAGACCGGCCTGAACCGTGGGCAGATCATCCTTGCCCTTGTAAATCCGCAGGCCGGGACGACTGACGCGCTGGATCATGTCGATTACCGGGCTACCCTGGTAATACTTGAGATCGATCCGCAGGCTGGGCTTGCCATCCATGTCCTCAACGGCGAAGTCACTGATGTAACCCTCACTCTTGAGGACTTCGGCGATGGCCTGCTTCTTCTTGGAAGCGGGCATGTTCACCTGCGTCTTGTTAGCGGTCTGACCGTTACGGATGCGGGTCAGCATGTCTGCAATGGGATCCGTCATCATGTGGCGGTTACCTCTACCTAAATATTGTAAATGACCTGAAGGGCCTTACCAGCTAGCCTTCACCAAACCGGGAATGTCGCCACGCATGGCGGCTTCACGCAATTTGTTGCGCGCCAGACCGAATTTTCTGTAATAACCATGGGGCCGGCCAGTGATTCTGCAACGATTCCGCTGACGGGCAGCACTGGAGTCACGCGGCAATTTCTGCAGCTTCAGCTGTGCTTCGAAGCGATCTTCATCGGAGCTCTTCGGGCTGCGAATGATCTCTTTCAGCGCTGCGCGCTTGGCCGCATATTTGGTCACCAGCTTGGCGCGCTTGCGTTCGCGCTCAACCATGGAAATCTTTGCCATGCTCTAAATTCCTCAGTTACGGAACGGAAAACTGAAAGCGGCAAGCAATGCGCGACCTTCCTCATCCGTTTTTGCAGTCGTCGTAATGGTGATATCCATACCCCGAAGTGCATCGATTTTATCGTAATCGATTTCCGGGAAGATAATCTGTTCCTTCACGCCCATGTTGTAGTTGCCACGACCATCAAAGGACTTGGCATTCATACCGCGGAAGTCACGCACCCGCGGCAAAGCAATATTGATCAGACGATCCAGAAATTCATACATCTGGTCGCGGCGCAGGGTGACCTTGCAGCCTACGGGCCAGCCTTCACGCAACTTGAAGCCGGCAACTGATTTGCGCGCCAGGGTGACCACGGGCTTCTGACCGGAGATCTTGCTCATGTCGCTGACGGCATGCTCCATGATCTTCTTGTCACCAATGGCTTCACCGACACCCATGTTGAGGGTGATCTTGGTGATCTTGGGCACTTCCATAACGCTTCCATAGTTAAATTGCTCCATGAGCTTTTTAACCACCACGTCGCGATACTGTTCTTGCAATCTTGCCATGACTTCAACCTGTCTCTCAGGCGTCCACAACTTCGTCAGTGGACTTGAAATAACGCACTTTCTTGCCGTCTTCCAAGGTACGGATTCCGACTCGATCGCCCTTCTTGGTCTGCGGGTTGTAAAGCATCACATTGGAAACGTGAATGGACATTTCCTTTTCCACAATCCCACCGGGTACACCGGCGTTGGGGTTGGGCTTTTGATGCTTCTTGACCACGTTGATGTTTTCCACCACAACGCGATCCAGCTCCGATACCACCTTCAGTACCGTGCCGCGCTTACCGTTGTCTTTACCGGCAATGACAATCACATCATCACCTTTTTTGATCTTTTGCATGGTCCTGTTCTCCCCGCCTTACAATACTTCCGGAGCCAGTGAGATGATTTTCATAAACTTCTCACCACGCAGCTCACGGGTTACCGGGCCAAAAATACGGGTACCGATGGGTTCATGCTTGTTGTTCAGCAGTACAGCAGCATTGCCATCGAAGCGAATCAGCGAACCATCGGGACGACGCACGCCCTTGGCGGTACGCACGACAACAGCGTTGTATACTTCGCCTTTCTTCACCTTACCGCGAGGTATGGCTTCCTTCACACTTACCTTAATGATGTCGCCAATGCTCGCGTAGCGGCGGTGAGAGCCACCCAGTACTTTTATGCACTGCAGGCGTCTTGCTCCACTGTTATCAGCAACATCCAGGGTGGTCTGCATCTGGATCATGGGTGCGTCCTACCAAAAAACCGTTAAATTACCTTCACCAGGGTCCAGGACTTGGTCTTGGACATGGGACGGCACTCTTTAATCGTTACCAGATCGCCTTCCTGACATTCATTCTGTTCATCATGAATGTGCAATTTCGTGGACCGGCGAATGTACTTGCCATACAGCGGGTGAGGGACTTTGCGCTCCACCAGCACCGTGGCGCTTTTGTCCATCTTGTTGCTTACCACGCGGCCGGTTATGGTACGAACTACCTTGGATTCGTCACTCATGACGCTTCACCTGCTTTCACTTTCTGATTCATAACCGTTTTCACGCGTGCAATATTGCGACGCACCTTTTTCACCTGATCGGGACGGGACAGTTGTCCGGTACCCTTCTGCATCCGCAGATTGAACTGCTCACGCAGCAGACCTTCCAGTTCACCCTTCAGGTCACTCATGGTTTTTTCACGCAATGCATTCGCTTTCATCACATCACCTGCCGATTTACAAAGGCACCCTTGAAGGGCAGTTTGGCTGCGGCCAGGCGAAATGCCTCACGCGCCACTTCTTCACCCACGCCTTCCATTTCATACAGTACGCGGCCCGGTTGAATCTTGGCCACCCAGTATTCCACGTTACCCTTACCCTTACCCATACGTACTTCGATGGGCTTCTTGGTGATCGGCACATCGGGAAACACGCGGATCCAGATCTTGCCGCCACGCTTGATGTGACGGGTGATGGCACGACGACCGGCTTCGATCTGACGCGCCGTGATCTGCCCGCGGGAAACCGCCTTCAGACCAAACTCACCAAAGCTCACCTTGTCACCACGATTCGCAAGCCCCCGGTTACGGGACTTCATCTGCTTGCGGAATTTCGTTCTTTTAGGCTGTAACATGCTCTACCGCTCCGTTACTTGGCCGCCGCTTTCTTCGCGGGCTCGGCTTCTGCAACTTGTTGATCGCGATCCAGGACCTCACCTTTGAATACCCAGACCTTGACGCCAATCACACCATAGGTGGTATTGGCTTCCGTAAATCCATAATCGATATCCGCGCGCAGGGTGTGCAGCGGTACACGACCTTCCCGATACCATTCCGTACGGGCGATTTCCGCACCGTTGAGTCGCCCGGAAACGGTGATCTTCACCCCTTCGGCGCCCAGTCGCATGGCATTGGTCACCGCCCGCTTCATGGCGCGGCGGAACATGATACGACGTTCGAGCTGCTGCGCAACCCCTTCCGCCACCAGCAGAGCATCCACTTCCGGCTTGCGGATCTCTTCGATGCTGATATGCACCGGAATACCCATGATGCGCGATACTTCCGCACGCAGGTTATCAATATCTTCGCCTTTCTTGCCGATCACGATCCCCGGACGGGCCGTGTGGATGGTGATCATGGCATTGCTGGCAGGGCGCTCGATCTGAATGCGGCTGACCGAGGCACGGGACAAGCGCTTCTTGATGAAATCGCGCACCTGCAGATCCTCATTGAGGAAGTTCGCGAAGTTCTTCGAGTCCGCATACCACTTGGAGGTCCAGTCTTTGACTATTCCCAGTCGAATGCCGGTCGGATGTACTTTTTGACCCATGCCCTTGTCTCTTTCGTTGCGTTCGTATGTGTGCTGCCCAGCGCTTAGCG
>CBDUNQ010000159.1:0-5705 GCA_965368625.1 uncultured Gammaproteobacteria bacterium | reverse complement strand
GCCGGAGAAATACGATCTTTCCAGCCTGCGACTGCTGGGCACCGTGGGTGAACCCATCAACCCCGAAGCCTGGGAGTGGTATCACCACATTGTGGGGGACGGCCGCTGTCCCATTGTGGATACCTGGTGGCAGACAGAAACCGGAGGTCACCTGATCACCCCGTTACCGGGAGCTACCGAACTGAAACCCGGTTCTGCATGCCATCCTTTCTTCGGTGTGGTTCCAGCCCTGGTGGATAATGAAGGTAAGATCCTGGAGGGGCCCGCCGAAGGCAATCTGGTGATCACGCAACCCTGGCCAGGACAGATGCGCTCTGTCTATGGTGATCATCAACGCTTCATTGATACCTATCTCAAAACCTATCCCGGCATGTATTTCACCGGGGATGGCGCACGCCGTGATGAAGATGGTTACTATTGGATTACCGGTCGCGTCGATGATGTACTCAATGTCTCCGGTCACCGGCTGGGGACCGCCGAACTGGAAAGCGCCCTGGTATTACATGACAATGTGGCGGAAGCCGCCGTAGTGGGCTACCCGCACGACATCAAGGGACAGGGCATCTACGCCTATGTCACCCTGGTGAAGGGGGTCGACACCAGTGATGCTCTGTTGACGGAGCTGAAGCAACTGGTACGCAAGGAAATCGGCCCCATTGCCACTCCCGATGTAATTCAGTGGGCTCCCGGGCTTCCCAAAACCCGCTCGGGAAAAATCATGCGTCGCATTCTGCGCAAGATTGCCGCCAATGAAATTGACAGCCTGGGCGATACCTCCACGCTCGCCGACCCGAGTGTGGTGCAGGATCTCATTAACAACCGCGCCAATCGTTGAAAATATCATCGGCCTGAAAGTAAGGTATTCATGACAACATATCGCCAAATGAATCATCATCGACCCCTTACGCCTGCATCCGGGAATCATCCACATGTGTAGTATGGCCATCAATCAACTGGATATTCTGCTGGTTGAACCTTCAGGAACCCAGCATCGCATTATCAATGATTACCTCCAGCAACTCGGCGTACAGCACACCCGCTGGGTTCAGGGCGCAGGCACTGCACTGGCGGCCATGCAGGAACGGGTTCCCGACCTGGTAATCAGCGCCATGCATCTGCCGGATATGACGGGCACCGATCTGGTTCAGGAAATGCGCCAGCAGGATACCCTGCGCGACCTCGCCTTTCTGCTCATTTCTTCGGAAACCAGCGTGCGCTACCTGGAGCCTCTTCGGCAAGCCGGTGTCATCGGTATCCTGCCCAAGCCATTCGATCAGGAACAGTTGCAACGCAGCCTGTATAACACTGTAGATTTTCTGGAACCCCCCGAGCTGAATCTGGGTAGCTTCGCCCCCGACGAGCTGCGTGTACTGATTGTGGATGACAGTTTCACTTCACGCCGCATGGTTCGACAGGTAATGGAACGCATGGGTGTGGAGCAATTCCGTGAAGCGGAAAACGGCCGTGAAGCCATCACCCAGATCGAACAGGAGTATTTTGATCTGATCATCACGGATTTGAATATGCCGGAGATGGATGGCAAAGAGCTCAGCGATTACATCCGCAACCACAGCAGTCAACCCAGCGTGCCCATTCTGATGGTCACCTCCACACAGGATGAAAGCCGCCTGGCCGCCATCGAGCAACTCGGCGTTTCGGCCGTATTCGATAAGCCCTTCGGTGCCGATGTCTTGCGCAGCATGATCGAAAAAGTCCTCAACTAGGGGAACCCTGGCGGACCTGAGCGGAAGGCCATGCCACACCCCGCTTTTTTCAAGCTATCTCAATACCCTGGCGCCCCGCTGAAACACTAGCGCCAATTTCATGCCATACATTTGGCACATATTTTCCCCCAAACAAGAACGATCGGCATAGTCCTGCCAAGACCCTCAATCGCAAGGTACCAAGATGGCAATTTATGGTGAGGCGGCAATAAATGCCTCAAGATGATTTATTCAACTAATTGAATTAAAGATAAATATATTTTTTATCCACAGCCAGAACACAAATAATTGCCGGCGGGAAGGCAATTTTGACTCAAGCGGCATACGTGGCGGCCGATACCTCAAACAGACGGACACGTCAAGTATTTGGCGCCTTTTTGTGGCAAAGGGGAACGCAAAAGAACGCCATCGTGTCTACCAACACCCTTAACGCCATGGGTCGCCACTGACGGCAACCTAGACGTACACAGCCCTCTGACATGCGCGTCGGATCTGTGCAAACCCAAACCAGGACATTACCAACATGAAGTTGAACAAATGCGTTGCCAGCACTCTCGCGGCACTCTCTTTGCTGGGTGGACAGGCGGTATCTGCCGATGATGCCGATATCTATACCATTCATTTTACGGAAGATGGGAAACATCTGGTTACCGGTGGCACGGGCGGTGAACTGGCCGGTCCCGACAAACAATTTGCCGGTGGAATTAAAATCTGGAATGCCGACAATGGCGATCTGGTGCAATCCATGGGACAGCGCACGGACCTGGATGCCGTATTCGGCAATGATCATGGCCGGATCGGCAAGCGCGCCTGGGGCATCAGCAGCTTTAAAGATGTGGTGATGTACGGTTCATACCCCAATGGCAAGGTGCTGTTACTTCCCAGTTCTCTGGGACACATGACCAAGGGTGAATCCATGGAAGTGCCTTCTTTCATTGGTGGCAGCCTGGATTTCAATGAACCCAAAGCACAACGCATCGCCCTCAGCAAAGGCAGCGCCACTGCCGGAAACTGCGGTGATAATCCCCATATGTATGATTACATCGGTCCGGTGGTACCCTCCGACAATGGTCACTATGCTGCCATTGTGGTGAATACCTGCCACGCCAAAACGGCCAATGAAAATGCCGATCAGGCGCTTGCCTACGAATATGAATCCACACTGCATGTCATGGACCTGGGAAGCCAGAAAATCCTGGCCACCCATGAAAAAATCGATGCCGGTGTATATGCCCTGGGTATTTCCAACAATGGCGAAAATGTAGCCTTTGTGGGTCGTGACCGTTTCGCCATTGTGGAAACCAATAGCGGTGTTCGCAAGACAGTGGAAGACTACCCACAGTCTGCTTTCATGATTCCGCGCCAATTCAGCAAACTGCACTTCAGCGAAGATGGCAGCAAACTGATTTCACTGCGATTCATCTATGATGTAAAAACCGGTGTGGAACAGCCCATGAGCTGGATGGCTACCGATGCCAAGAAGCCCAAGCGCATCACCAGCGTCACCTTTTCACCGGATCTCAGCTACATCGTGACCGTACAGAAAAAGCAATCCCTGATCATGTTCGGCGAAGATGGCCTGCCCCGCTCTTATGGCAAGGCAGACAAGGTGACGGTAATGGATACCAACACCGGGGAAAAGAAAGAGCTGAAGATCACCGACTCCATGACGGAAGGTAAGCGTTGCGTAACGGATATTTCACCGGACAGCGAACGCATTGCCGTGGCCTGCAAGGGTGGCATCATGCGCATGTTCAATGCCCGCAGCGGTGAAGAAATCTGGTCCAAACGCAATGTCAGCTACAAGGCTGAAAAACTCAGTGAACATCTGATCCAGGCAGCCAGTGAGCCGGTGAAAGGTGATCTGACCTGGTTGCTTTCCAGTGTTGCCATGCTTGAGTATGACCATAACTAAATCACATGAAGTGAAATCCTTCTCTCCATTGATCGAGATTACAGGGGCCGCAAGGCCCCTTTTTCTTTGTGATATACCCAGAATAAAGAATCTGGCATGGTGCAATCACACTGGCTATGCTTTAAGTCATAGCGGCCTGTACAGTACGGTATCGAGTCACCGCCATGGAAAGCATTCTCGCCATTGACCAGGGAAGCCACGCCACGCGTGCCCTGCTCTATGATATGTACGGCAGGCGCCTGCTGCACTTGCAGAAGAAAATCCATCAACAGCGGATTTCACCGCAATGTATAGAAGTGGATGCCTGGGAGGTTCTGCAAACGGTAGTGACTCTGATCCAACGTTGCACCTGTCAAACAGATACCATCATCCGCCATGCAGGTCTTGCGGTTCAACGCTCCACACTGGTGGCCTGGGATACGACAAGCGGCCACCCTTTGGCCCCCGCCCTTTCCTGGCAGGACACTCGCTGTGCAAGCCTGTTGAAACCCCTGCAGTCCCGCGCTGCACAGATACAGGACATCAGTGGTCTTCCCCTGTCCGCCCACTACCTGGCCGGTAAGATTTTATGGTTACTGCAATACAATGCGGACGTTGCCAAAGCGAGTGCACAAGGGCGCTGCATGTTCGGCCCACTCGCAAGCTTCCTTGCCTTTCATCTGCTCAGGAAAAACCCCTGCATCGTGGATCACAGTAATGCCGCACGCAGCCTGTTGTTCAACCTGGAACAGCGCCAATGGGATTCGCAACTGCTGCAATGGTTCGGCATAGACGAACAACAGCTTCCCCGTTGTACGCCCACCCTGTTTCATCATGGGACACTGGTGGACACGGAAATCCCCCTTTGCTGCCTCTGCGGTGACCAGAATGCCGCCATGCATGCCCACGGAGCACTGTTTCCAGAGAGGCTGCAAATCAATCTGGGTAGCGGTGGCTTCGTGCTGCAATCCTGCGGCACACAGTGGCGCAGCATTCCCACTATGATCAGCGGCATCGCCTGGAGTGATGAGCAACAAGCCGAGTATCTGCTGGAAGGTTCGGTAAACGGTGTGGGCAATGCCCTTTCCTGGTTACAGCAAAGTACCGAAGTCCCCTTGCTGCAAGCGTTGCCACAGTGGCTGGAGGAAACGCATCCATCGGTGTGGTTTCTGAATAGCATTGGTGGCATTGGAGCACCCTACTGGCAAACAGGATTGCCGGCGCAATTCATTCCGGAAGGAGCTCCACTGGCGGCGCGGGCAGTGGCATTGGTGGAGAGTGTGGTATTTTTATTGCAGAAAAACCTGGAAACACTATCGCTCCACGGTATTCGCCTGATTCGAATCAGTGGCGGCCTCAGCCAGCTGAATGGTCTGTGTCAACGGATTGCCGACCTCAGCCAGCGGCCGGTGGAACGCAGCGATGATCCGGAAGCCACCGCCAGAGGTCTCGCCTGGCTGGCGGCAGGTCGCCCCGGAGACTGGCGGGTGGCGGCAGTAAAACAATGCTTCCAGCCTCGGGAAAACCCCGACCTTCATGCACGCTACCGGCAATTCCTGCAGGTACTGGAAAACAAACTAACATCCACGAAGGAAGCCTCATGAACCATGGCCTTGTCGCTCATCGCGGCTATTGCCGGCAGTATCCGGAAAACAGCCTGGCCGCCCTGCAAGCCGCCTTGCAACTGGGTTGCCAGGGCATTGAACTGGATGTGCAGATGAGCGCCGATGGCTGCCTCTTTGTACTGCACGATGAAAATCTTTTGCGCACCACCGGGGTAAAACAAAATATCACGGCTATTCAGGCATCCCAATTGGCACAGCAGCGCCTGCTCAATCCAGATGGCAGTACCAGTGAGCAATCGATACCCGCATTGGAAGCCGCGCTTTCCCTGCTGGCAGCCTATCCCGAAGTACAGGCTTTCGTGGAAATAAAGAGTGAATCGCTGCAACGTTTCGGAATGGAATCCGTATGGCAAGCACTGCTTGGCTCGCTGCTTCCATTGTCTGCGCACTGTACACTGATTTCTTTCGACTACTCCATACTCCAAAGGGCGAAAGACCAGGGGATTACCACCGGCTGGGTAC
>CBDUNQ010000158.1:0-5726 GCA_965368625.1 uncultured Gammaproteobacteria bacterium | reverse complement strand
GACCCGATTACACTGATCGGGAAATCTCAGCCTGTTTGCCCCTGCCAACCTGAAAAAATGAACCGGCCCTTCGGCAATCGCCTTCACTTCTTGTTGTAAACGACGACGCTGCCGACGAAAACCGAGGACACCCATGGCACCCGTAGCGATTCCCAGTAGTGGCGCCATCCCTGGAATCGGCACTTCACCACCTACCGTAGCCCCGGTGACAATGGCCGCACCGGCAACATTCTCGTAGGCAAAGTCAAACAGGGTTAATGAAGTGTCGTAAATATCCACCTGCAGGTGGGCCCAGCCATAATGGGTCTGGCCGTCAATATCAAACTGCAAGCCAAGATAACCGTCGGTGCCCATAGGCCAGTTACCGAAGTCCATGTAGTAATCCACCGCACCGAGCTCCATAGTGGCGCTGAAAATCCGCGTACCATCGACCGTTTCGCCCGCGCCCATTGCCGGATATACGTCGGCAATACCATTGCTGCCAGTACTGCCGGCACCGGAGCTGCCAAAATGGGGAATGGGTTGACCGGGATAGTAAAATCCCTGGTAGTAGTTTCCCGTGTAGGGGTCGGTGTAGCCAGGACCATAGTAGCCGGGAATATAGCCCTGAGGTGAAAAGCTATGGGAAAAGGTGAAATCATCAACACCGTTGTTATCCAGATCAAGGGCAAAGCTGTTATTGTTGATCAATACATCAGGGATGTCGTTATACACAATGGCGGCATCTGCGTTATTGCCAACGCCCAGGCCCGTGCCCACGGCCAATGCGGTGGCACTGACGCTACTGACGGAAAATGTTTGCAACGGCTGTTTCATAAATCCTCCTCCTAAGGTTTTCGAGTGATGACCACTCGCAGCGGCCTGCATCCCACTCCTGGCAGCGCCTTGTCATTATCCATACTGTCCGCTGGGCAGATAAGCTCCTGCCACTGTCATTTCTAATGAGGTATCGTTCTGTTTTTATGGTTACCCAAGCTGTACTGGAAACAATGCAAGTTTCCCTCCATGTCATTACATAGGTAATTAATTCAGTGGATTAACAAAGAAAACCACAATACATCTTCAGTGAGAGTGTAAGGTTTTCAAGACAATATTCGGGATTTCTTTACAAAACAACAGTGCCGAGGCACTCCATGCATTGCGCGTTCCCATTGCGGGCAACACGATGATTTTCTGAATCCATACCGGATTGTGGTGCCCACTTCCCCTACTGCGATTCCGGTACCTTTCCTGCCAGTACCTGCATCAAACCTGCTTCATCCAGCACCGGTACACCCAGGGATTCCGCCTTGGTGAGCTTGGAGCCTGCCTCACTACCGGCCACCACATAGTGGGTTTTTCCGGAAACACTGCCGGTGACTTTGGCACCCAGGGCTTGCAGTCGCTGTTTGGCTTCATCACGGGACATGGCTTCCAGGGTTCCCGTAAGGACGAAGGTTTTACCGGCCAGAATCTGCTCCTGGGGTGCCGTCACCTCCACGTCAGGCCAATGAATACCGGCAGCCAGGAGTTTATCGATCACTTCGCGATTGTGTGGCTGACGGAAAAAAGCAACGATATGCTGTGCCACCACCGGCCCCACATCCCGCACCTGTTCCAGCCGGGCTTCATCGGCAGCCATCAGTGCTTCAAGACTACCGAATTCAGTGGCCAGTATGCGTGCCGTGGCTTCCCCCACTTCCCGTATACCCAGGGCATACAGAAAACGTGCAAAGTGCGTAGCTTTGCTTTTTTCCAGTGCCGCTACGAGATTTTCCGCTGACTTTTTGCCCATGCGCTCCAGCCCTGCCAGGGTTTCGGCTTCCAGTTGAAACAGGTCGGCCACATCCTCAATACAGTGTTGCTCCACCAGTTGTTCCACCAGCTTGTCGCCCAGACCCTCGATATCCATGGCACGGCGTGAGGCAAAGTGCTTGATGGCTTCCTTGCGCTGGGCGGCGCAATAAAGCCCACCACTGCAGCGGGTCACCGCTTCCCCTTCCAGCTTTTCCACCTCGGAACCACACACCGGACACTGGCGCGGCATTTCAAAGGGGCGGGCATTTTCCGGTCGTTGTGAAAGCACCACCTGCACCACTTCGGGAATCACATCACCGGCACGCCGAACAATGACCTGGTCACCGATACGCACATCCTTGCGTTTTACTTCATCTTCATTATGCAGCGTGGCATTGGTGACAGTCACACCACCCACAAATACCGGTTCCAGCCGGGCGACCGGCGTTATGGCGCCGGTTCGCCCCACCTGCACATCGATATCCACTACCCGGGTCAATTCTTCCTGCGCGGGAAACTTTCGCGCAATGGCCCAGCGCGGTGCGCGCGCCACGAAACCCAGCTCCCGCTGCTGGTCCAGGCGATCCACTTTAAAAACCACCCCATCAATATCAAAGGGCAGGTCTGCACGCTGTTTTTCCATGGCGGCATAGTACGCATGACAACCCTGCAAACCCGTTACCACGGCAATGCCTTCATAGACACGCAAACCCCAGGTTTTCAGGCGCGCCAGTATTTCACTGTGGCGAGTGGGCAACTCCACTCCCTCGCAGCGACCCACGCCATAGCAATAGATGGCCAGGGGTCGTTGGGCGGTAATGGCGGGATCCAGCTGTCGCAGGGATCCGGCCGCGGCATTGCGGGGATTCACAAAGCGCTTCTGTTGCCTGGCTTCGGCTTCCTGATTGAGGCGGGCAAAGCCCTCCAGGGGCATATATACTTCACCACGCACTTCCAGCAGGGGCGGAAAGCTTTTTGTCAGCAACCGTAAGGGTACCGAGGGACTGGTGCGCACATTGAGCGTGATATCTTCCCCGGTAGTGCCATCGCCGCGGGTGGCCGCCTGCACCAGACGGCCATCTTCATACAACAGGCTGACCGCAAGACCATCGAGTTTGGGCTCGGCGGTATATTCCACCGGCCCGGTGATCTCCAAACGCTCCTGCACCCGGCGGTCAAAGTCTTCCAACTCCTGTTCGCTGAAGGCATTGTCAAGGGACAACATGGGCACCGCATGACGCACGCTGCCAAAAGCCTTGAGAGGCTCGGCACCCACTCTCTGGGTGGGGGAATCTGCCGTGATGAGATCCGGGTGGCGCGCTTCCAGTTGCTGCAGCTCCCGCAACAGGCGATCGTATTCCGCATCGGGGATTTCCGGGGCATTCAGCACATAGTAGCGATAGTTATGCTCATCAATCTGCTTGCGCAATACTTCCATGCGCCGGGCATCGCTAGCGGATTTCATGCCTTGGCGCGTTGCAGCCGCAATTTACGCTGGAATTCCATGACTTCTCCACGCAGATGCTCAATGCGTTGCCGACTCAGCACGCTGCGGGTTTCATCGCGCAGTTCACCATTCAATTCCGCCGTGATCTGCTGTGCGGTGGCCACCATATCATCCAATGCCCTCATTCCCTCCACCGGCCCCGGTAATTGCAGGATCAGGGAGATACCCGGGCTGGTGAATTGCTCCATGGAGGCGGGCTTGAAGGTGCCCGGCTTTACCAGGTTGGCAACGAAATAGGCATCCTTCATGGTGCCATCCACTTCCAGCATACGGTGATAGATATTCATATCCCCGTATTGCAGACCGGCCAGCTCAAAGGCCTTGAGTAAATCCTTACCACGGAAGGGAGTGTGACTGGGCGCCATCACGTGCAGGGCGATGATTTTTTCCTGGCTGGGTTGCGCAATGCCGGCCTTGGCCGGACTGCTTGCAGCCACCGTGATGGGGTCGGGTTGCGAGGCTGTGGCCGCCGTAGAGGAACGTGAGCCTATGCGCGATTTGCTTGGTGAAATAACCAGTGGCTCATCATCGGACAGGCTGGATTCCTGGGGTGACTGTGCCTGCATGACCTGCTGCATTCGCGTCAATTCCTCGGCCAGGCGTTCTTCTGATGGTTCTTCATCAAATCCATCTGATCGAGTGGCCGGAGCCTTTCTGCCATGCTCGACGAAGTCTTGTGGGTCCACCTCGACGGCGTCCAAATCCAGCACCGGCTCAAGCTGTTCCTTACGCGCCTGTTGCCGGGACGCTTTGCCATTCTGACGACGCGCCAGAAAATACACCCCGGCAATCACCACCACACCAAGGATCAAAAGAATTACACGCAAACCATCCATCGCTTATTCCATGGTCAGGGTTTCACCCTACAGTCACTATGCCTACATGGCCGCCATCTGGGCGGCTTCTTCCACATCCACAGCCACCAGGCGCGACACGCCAGGCTCATGCATGGTCACACCGGTGAGCTGATTGGAAAGTTCCATGGTGACCTTATTGTGAGTGATGAAGATGAATTGCACCGTTTCCGACATTTCCTTCACCATGTCGCAGAAGCGGCTCACATTGGCATCATCCAGAGGTGCATCCACCTCATCAAGCATACAGAAGGGGGAAGGATTGAGACGGAAGATGGAAAATACCATGGCTACCGCCGTTAGCGCCTTTTCACCGCCGGAGAGCAAGTGAATGGTGCTGTTACGCTTGCCGGGCGGACGTGCCATGACCGTAACTCCGGTATCCAGCAAGTCTTCTCCAGTCAATTCCAGATAGGCATGGCCGCCACCGAACAGGCGTGGGAACAGTTCCTGAATACCGGAATTCACTTTATCGAAGGTTTCCTTGAAGCGGGTGCGAGTCTCGCGATCGATCTTGGTGATGGCCTCTTCCAGGGTTTCCAGTGCTTCGGTCACATCCTTGTGCTGGGCATCCAGATAGGTTTTTCGCTCACTCTGCTCTTCGTATTCCTCGATGGCCGCCAGATTGATGGGGCCAAGGCGCTGTATGCGCCCTGAGAGGGATTCGGCATTCTGCTCCCACTCTTCCACTCGGGCCGTTTCCGGCAATTCCGTCTTCAGGGTTTCCAGTTCAAAGCCGGTCTCCTGCAGTTGCTCCAACAGGGTCTGACTGCGCACCTTGATTTCCTGCCACGCAATGCGCGCCTGACTCACCGCTTCGCGCAATTCCTGGCTGGCCCGTTCCTTGGCAAAGCGCTCTTGCTCCTGGGTACGCAACTCGTGTTCCAGGGCTTCCACCTTACGGCGTGCTTCGGCAAGATCGGTTTCCACTTCCCGCCGCCGGGTCAGTGCCTGGGCGAGCTCTTCTTCCATTTGCTTGAGTGGTTCGATGCCACCCTCCAATGCGGTACGCAACTCCTCGCGACGCTGTTGCAAATGGGTTTCCTGGCTGCGCATGCGCGCCAGATTATGACCGGTGTTTTCTAGCACGGTACGCAGGCTTTCGATTTTCAGGGTAACGCCATGGGCACTTTCCCGTTCGGTTTGTGCCTGGGCACGGGTTTCATCCAGGGTCCGGCGCAGGCTTTCCCGTTGTGTTTCCCGCTGTTCACGCTCCTGCGCCAGGGTTTCCATGGTTTCCAGGGATTGGTGCAGGCGGCTACGCGCCGTGGCATGTTCATCCGTATCAAGCTTCTGCTGACTCTGTAATTCTTCGATTTCTTTTGCCAGACTCTGCCTACGGCCCTGTACCTGATCGAGGCGTGAACGCCGGGCCCCCAGGGTGGCCCGAACTTCACTGTGGGCACGATGCGCCTGGTTTACTTCAATCTGCAATTCATCGCGGCGGCGTTCGGCTTCCTGTAGGGCTTCGCGGCCACGCTCCTGCTCGGCTTCCAACAGGGCAATGGCTTCCTCGGCAGCCGCCAGCGCCAACTGGGCACTGTTGATTTCCTTTTCCCGGGCCAGCACGCCTGCCTGTTCGTCTTCAT
>CBDUNQ010000157.1:0-5761 GCA_965368625.1 uncultured Gammaproteobacteria bacterium | reverse complement strand
CCCTGTGCGCGGGTGCCGTTTGGGCGGCACCCGCTTCTTCTCTACCGAATTCCTGACGTATACTAGCGGCACGGATGTTCATCCAGTGGGGGTGTGCGCGTGTGCCACACTAAGAATTCATATTCATGGCTCAGCAACAGACAGGCATAAATAAACGGTGCTACTTGCATTGGGCAGTGCATGCCCTGGCGGTAATCTGCTTGCTGTTTATCTTCATGCCGCCGGTACTGGCAGCGGTGGACATGGAAGAAGTCACAGAAGCCATGGTGGAAGATCAAGACACCCTGGAAGAGTCCATCACCCCGGTGGTGACTTTTCCCCAGGCGGTGGATGGTCTCAATGCCAAAAGCTTTTCTTCTAAAGAAGATGCCCTTACCGCGCTGGCCGCCATGGGGCATGAACGGACCAGTGTAGTACTCAAGGCCATGCTGGAAGGCGATCTTCATTACCGCAAAAGCGATGATCTCGTGGTGGTGCGGGAAAAGCGTGATGGCGAATATTATATCAGCGACGCGGCGACAGGCCGGGAGCTGGGTACGGTGGGTAGTCGCGATACCAAGAAAATCAGTATCAATAACCGCTTGCGTTCCACCATTCGCAGTGCATTGGCACAAATCCGCCTGAACAGTGATGATCCTTCCGTGCGCCTGGCGGCCCTGGAGGAAATGCTCAGCGAAGTGGACTATGACATGAAGCCATTGCTCCTGGCAGCGCAGTCACGGGAAACCGATGCCGCGGTGAAGGAGCGCTTGCAAACCGCCATTGCCCTGGCGGATATACAGAGTGATGATCCGGAACTGCAGGCGGGTGCCATTGAAGTCTTGCATGGCAATATCAACCCGGTAGCCCGCAATGAATTACAGGCCATCGCCGAAGGTGATTATGACCCCCGCTTGCGCAAGGCAGCCATCGCCGCGGTAAAGGCCATTGATTCGAAACTCAGCTTTTATAACTTTGCAGAAACCACCTTTTTTGGTTTGAGTCTTGGTTCCGTATTGCTGCTGGCAGCCATTGGTCTGGCCATCACCTTTGGGGTCATGGGGGTCATCAATATGGCCCACGGTGAATTGATCATGATCGGTGCCTACACCACCTATCTGGTGCAGCTGGCCATGCCCAATTATCTGGAATGGTCATTGCTGGTGGCGGTGCCCTCGGCATTTGTGGTGGCGGGGCTGTTTGGGGTGGCCATTGAACGTGGCGTGATCCGTTTTCTCTATGGTCGTCCCCTGGAAACCCTGTTGGCTACCTTTGGTATCAGCCTGATTCTGCAGCAACTGGTGCGTACCACCATTTCGGCACAAAACGTGGTGGTCTCCAACCCGAACTGGATGAGTGGCTCCTGGCAGATCAATGCCGCGTTATCGCTTACCTACAATCGGGTGTTCATTCTGGTGTTTTCCCTGATGGTGTTTGTGGCCCTGCTGGCCATTTTGAAAAAAACCACCCTGGGCCTGCAGGTGCGGGCCGTGGCACAAAACCGCCCCATGGCCAAGGCCATGGGAATTCGCAGTGAATGGGTGGATGCCATGACCTTTGGTCTGGGTTCCGGCATTGCCGGGGTAGCGGGTGTGGCGCTGAGTCAGCTCACCAATGTGGGGCCCAATATGGGGCAATCCTACATCATCGATTCCTTCATGGTGGTGGTGTTCGGCGGCGTAGCGAATCTATGGGGTACCCTGGTGGGCGCCATGTCCCTGGGTGTGGCCAATAAGTTTCTGGAACCCTATTCCGGCGCGGTGCTGGCCAAGATACTGGTGCTGGTCTTCATCATCCTGTTTATTCAGAAACGCCCCCGTGGATTGTTCCCGCAAAAGGGCCGTGGGGCGGAGAACTGAGGCATGTTGCTAGGCAAACTCTATAACGGTGATCGCGGAGGCGCTCTGTTGCTGGGAGGCTTGCTGCTGGCGGCCATTCTGGTACCCATCTTGAATCTGGCCGTACCGGAAAGTTCTCCGCTGCATCTTTCCACTTATATGGTTACCCTGCTGGGGAAATACCTTTGCTATGCCCTGCTGGCCATTGCCCTGGATCTGGTGTGGGGGTATTGCGGTATTCTCAGCCTGGGGCATGGCGCTTTTTTTGCCCTGGGTGGTTATGCCATGGGTATGTATCTCATGCGCCAGATCGGTGACCGCGGGGTCTACGGTAATCCGGAATTGCCGGATTTCATGGTGTTCCTCAACTGGCAGGAACTGCCCTGGTACTGGTACGGCTTTGATATGTTCTGGTTTGCCATGATCATGGTGTTGCTGATGCCGGGGGTGCTGGCCTTTGTATTCGGTTGGTTTGCCTTCCGCTCACGGGTGACCGGGGTCTATCTCTCCATCATGACCCAGGCGCTGACCTTCGCCCTGATGCTGGCCTTCTTCCGCAATGAAATGGGCTTTGGTGGTAACAATGGCTTGACGGACTTCAAGGATATTCTTGGTTTCAGTCTGCAATCCGACGCCACACGCATTGGCTTGTTTCTCGCTTCCATCGTGGCTCTGGCCGCGGGCTATCTGGCGTGCCGTTATATTGTGAATTCCAAGCTGGGGCGCGTAGTGGTAGCCATCCGTGATGCCGAAGACCGCACCCGTTTCGTCGGCTATCAGGTGGAAAAATACAAGCTCTGGGTATTTGTATTTTCCGCTATGCTGGCGGGTATTGCCGGTGCCTTGTATGTGCCCCAGGTGGGCATCATCAATCCCGGTGAATTTGCGCCACTCAATTCCATCGAGCTTGTGATCTGGGTAGCCGTGGGTGGTCGTGGCACACTCTATGGTGCTGCGGTGGGGGCCTTCCTGGTCAACTATGCCAAGACCTATTTCACCGCCGCCTTTCCGGAAGTATGGCTGTTTGCCCTTGGTGCCCTGTTTGTACTGGTCACCATTTTACTGCCCAAAGGGATTATCGGTCTGCTGCAACGTAAAAAGGCGGAAAGCACATGAAGGCCCTGGATCGTACCCGTGAAATGATGCGGCGTGACCGGGTGTTTGATTTCATGATGCCCAAGGTGGTGTTCAGCCCCGATCTCGATACCCGCCATGGACCGATACTTTATCTGGAAGATGTATCAGTTAGCTTTGATGGTTTCAAGGCCCTCAATAAGCTCACCCTCTACATCAACGATGGAGAGTTGCGCTGTATCATCGGCGCCAATGGGGCCGGCAAGACCACCATGATGGATGTGATTACCGGTAAAACCAAACCTGATTCCGGTTCCGTATACTTTGGCCAGAAAATCGATTTGTTGCGCATGTCGGAAACCCAGATTGCCCAGGGTGGCATCGGCCGGAAGTTTCAAAAGCCCACGGTGTTTGAATATCACACTGTGTATGAAAATCTGGAACTGGCCATGGCATCCGATAAAGATGTATGGCCCACATTGTTTGCGCGCCTGTCAGGGGAAGAACGTGACCAGATTGATCAGACCCTGCACACCATTGGCTTGCAGAATGAACATCATCGCCTGGCCGGCTTGCTTTCCCACGGCCAGAAGCAGTGGCTGGAAATTGGTATGTTGCTGATGCAAAACCCCCGCGTATTGCTGGTGGATGAACCGGTGGCGGGCATGACCGCCCAGGAAACGGAGCATACGGCGGAGTTGCTGACTTCCCTGGCCGGAACCCATTCCGTGGTGGTGGTGGAGCATGATATGGAATTCGTGCGTTCCATTGCGCGCACCGTTACCGTATTGCATGAAGGCAGTGTGCTGGCGGAAGGGGATATGAACCAAGTGCAGAATGACCCGAAGGTCATTGAAGTTTACCTGGGGGAATGAGCATGTTGCATATCCAGGGGCTGAACCAGTTTTACGGAGAAAGTCATATCCTATGGGACCTTGATCTGGAAGTGCCCCAGGGTTCCTGTACCTGCCTCATGGGTCGCAATGGTGTGGGTAAAACTACGCTATTGAAATGCATCATGGGCTTGCTGCCCACGCGCTCGGGAAGCATGTTGTTTGATGGTCAGGAAATCGCCAATACCGTCGCCGAAACCCGGGCCCGCATCGGTATCGGTTATGTACCCCAGGGGCGTGAAATCTTTTCCCAGCTTACGGTGGAAGAAAACCTGCGTATCGGTTTGCTGGCACGCAGTGATGGCTTGAAGGAAATTCCTGAGCGTATCTTCCGTTTATTCCCGGTACTGAAAGACATGTTGCAGCGCCGCGGCGGTGATCTTTCCGGTGGACAGCAACAACAACTGGCCATCGGTCGCGCCCTGGCCATTGATCCGAAACTGCTGATACTGGATGAACCCACGGAAGGCATACAACCCAATATCGTGCGCCAGATCGGTGACATCATCGTGCAACTCAACCAGGAAGAAAATTTAACCGTATTGCTGGTGGAGCAAAAACTGGGGTTCGCACGCCGTACAGCACAGAGTTTCTGTTTACTGGAAAAAGGTCGTCAAGTGGCCACCGGGCCTATGGACGGTCTTACCGATGATTTGATTCATCGACATCTTGCGGTGTAAATTTTGTCGTCTCAATAGTAGAAAAGCCGACAGAAAAAGACACAAAAAAATCATTTGTTTCTCTTCACATTACTTTCCTGGGGTTCATACTCTACGAGCCGAAGAAAACGGCAGTGGTCTGTTGTTGCTTCGGTGGACCATAAACAAGGAGAGTGAAATGAATATCAAAAAACAAGTTATAGTATATGCGAGTGCCCTCTGGATCGGTCTTGCAAGCAGTGCCAGCCATGCAGCATTTGACCCCTCAGTCTGTGCGCAATTTGAAAAATCCGCCGATGTCCTGACTGTTCCTCTTGGTGGAACCATTACCTACACTTTCACGGTGACCAATAGCCCGGCCAACCCTGAAGCCAATCCAGAGTGTGGATTTGCCGAATTTCAGGATATTCACCTGATGAACATCAGTGATGACACGCTGGGTACCGATATCTTCACTGGCAATCATCAACTAGTGAAAGGCGATCGTTTTACCACCAGCATTGAGCATGTGGCATCCGAGTGCGGCCCGTTGACCAATACAGCAACGGCCAAGTGGGTTAATGGCAACCAGGTCATTAACAAGACCGACAGTGCCACGGTGACGGTACTCTGCGAAACCAATGCCGGTGCCGGTACGCCGGGGTATTGGAAAAACCATCCTGATGCCTGGCCGGTGGAATCCATCACCATTGGTGGCAATACCTACACCAAGGAAGCGGCCATTCGTATGATCGACTCCCCCATTCGTGGTGATAAAACCATCACTCTGTTCAAGGCGCTGGTGGCCACCAAGCTTAACCTGTTGATGGGGACCAATAGCAGCTGTATCGCGGATATTACTGCTATGGCGGATGCCTGGATGAAGGAAAACCCCTATGGTTCCTGGGTGCCGGGAAGTGATGATCGCTGGAAGGTGGGTGAGCCTCTGTACTGGTCCCTGGACGATTACAACAACGGCAAGCTATGTGCCCCACGCCGCTGGTAAATGCTGGAAGCATGTCTATATGCCTCAATTGCATTATCTAATCTAATAATACAGCAAACACCCTCAATCCCGGGCTAGCCCGGGATTTTTACATCCCCCCCCTTATATAGACACCCATTGTTAAAAAGGAATAAATAAAAAGAATAAAACAAATAAAAAAGAAAATAAAAAAGACACCCATAATTATTTCTACACAACACGGAACAACCAACTATTTCCATATCTATCAATATACATCGGACACTGTAAAAGACCGATACCATGGAAAAACCACCCGCAACGCAGATTACAAGCAGGAAGTATCCTCGCCAGGAGAGGCGAATTGAAAGGAAG
>CBDUNQ010000156.1:0-5771 GCA_965368625.1 uncultured Gammaproteobacteria bacterium | reverse complement strand
TTTCGAGGTCAAGGAAAAGGAACTGGTACTGACCATCCTCGCCATGATCGACATCGCCATGGTGGGTGGTCTCATAGTCATGGTGATGTTCAGTGGCTACGAAAACTTTGTATCGCGCATTGATATCAAGGATGGTGACGACAAACTCGATTGGCTGGGCAAGCTGGATGCCGGTTCATTGAAGTTGAAAATCGCCGCCTCCATCGTGGCGATTTCATCCATTCATCTATTACGTGCCTTCATGGATGCCCCCACCATACCCGACAACAAACTCATGTGGTATGTAATCATTCACATGACTTTCGTAGTCTCCGCCGTCGCCATGGGGTTTCTGGATAAGATGACCAAGCACTGACCGGAATGCATAAAATATTCATGAAAAAAAACACACCGTCATTTCAGCGCAGTGCGGGATCGCTTACACCTCCTGCCAGCCTCATGAGATACCGGCCTTCGCCGGCATGACGAGCCTTATGCTAACCACCGTCATTGCGAACGCAGTGAAGCAATCTCCCAAGACCGGCACCAGGCCATCTGGTTTCTGTATGGCTACTGCCAACCCGCCTGGAGATTGCCACGTCGCTATGCGACTCGCAATGACGTGGAGTAGAAGGTACATAGATACCGGCCTGCGCCGGCATGACGAGCCTTATGCTAACCACCGTCATTGCGAAAGCGCTAGGCCAGGGTGCTGCCGAAACTTTCTCCATAGCGGTCACGGAATTCATCCATGGTGAACCGGTGATTCTGGGTGCCATGCTGTTCGATCTTGATCGCACCCATGAGGGCGGCAATGCGGCCCGTGGTTTCCCAATCCATGTCATTCATCATGCCGTAGAGTAAACCGCCCCGGTAGGCATCACCGCAACCGGTGGGATCCTTCAATTCCCGGGTCTTGGCACTGGGAATTTCAATACGCTTGCCATTGGTGTAAATCCAGGAACCCTCGCCACCGCGGGTGACAATAAAGGCCTTTACCTGTTTGGCCAACTCTTCAATGGACATGCCCGTGCGTTCCTGGGTCAACTGGGATTCATAATCATTCATGCAAGCCCAGTCGGCCTTTTGAATAAAGGCCTTGAGTTCATTGCCATCGAACATGGGCAAGCCCTGGCCGGGATCAAAGATGAAAGGAATGCCGGCTTCCTGAAACTGATCAGCATGATCCAGCATGGCTTGCCGTCCATCCGGGGAAAGCAAACCAAGGGAAATGCCTTCGGCATCGCTCACCTTGTTGGTATGGGCAAAGTCCATGGCCCCGGGATGAAAAGCCGTGATCTGATTGTCATCCATGTCCGTGGTAATGAATGCCTGGGCGGTATAACTGTCGTCCACCACTTTCACATGGCGGTCATTGATACCACACTCCTTCAACCAGCCCGCATAGGGAGCGAAGTCACTCCCCACGGTGGCCATGGGCACAGGATCACCACCCAGCAGTTTCAGGTTATAGGCAATATTGCCGGCACAGCCGCCAAATTCGCGGCGCATGTCGGGCACCAGAAAACAGACATTCAGAATATGTACCTGATCGGGAAGAATGTGGTTTTTGAAGCGGTCTTTGAAGACCATGATGTTATCAAAGGCGTACGAGCCGCAAATCAGGGCAGACATGGCAGTTCCTTATTGTAGGTTACACAGCCCCTGAAGGACTGAATTGATTGCATGGGTCGTGACCGGACAAGGGTTGACAGCAGAATGATCCGGAAAAATCATTTCTAGCCGGTCAGCACCAACCACCAGACCACCACCGCATTGAGCAGTGCCACCAGCACTACGGCGGAGCCGATATCCTTGGCGCGACCGGATAGCTCATGATGCTCTTCGCCAATGCGGTCTACCGCAGCCTCGATGGCGGAATTCAGTAATTCCATGAGCGGCACCAGCAGCCAGCTACCCAGCAGCAATGCCCGCTCCACGCCATTGTCACCCAGCCACAGGGACAGGGGAATCAGCAGCAGGGAAAGCAATGCTTCCTGGCGAATGGCTTCTTCGTGCGCATACGCCGCACGTAAACCCGCCCAGGAATAGGCACTGGCATGTACCAGGCGTTCAATGCCTTTTTTACCGGGTTTCGCCATGGTCCTCGGCCTTCATGAAAACCGCACCATACCCAAGGCGCCCGCGCACTGGCAAGCCTTACTCCACCGTGCCGGACCAGGCCAGGTCCAGCTCCCGAGCGGCACGCACATCATCGAGCCGCCGCACCGGTTGGGTATGGGGGGCTTCCTTGAGGATTTCCGGATTACTGGCGGCCTCTTCGAGAATCTTGGCCATGGCTTCCACAAAGCCATCCAGTTCTTCCTTGGCTTCGGTTTCCGTGGGCTCGATGAGCAGGCACTCCGGCACCAGCAGAGGAAAATAGGTGGTGGGTGCGTGATAGCCGAAGTCCAGCAAGCGCTTGGCAAAGTCCATGGCGGTAACCCCCATGTTCTTTTGTTGCTTCTTGAGGGTGACGATGAATTCATGGGTGGCACGTCGCTGGGGAAAGGCAAGATCGAATCCCTTTTCACGCAGCCGCACCATCAGGTAGTTGGCATTGAGGGTGGCGAAGTCCGCCACCCGATGCATGCCTTCGCGGCCCAACATGCGGGCATAGATATAGGCACGCAACAGCACTCCGGCATTGCCCATGAAGGTGGTCAAACGGCCCATGGTATCGGGGCATTCCTTCTCGGTAAGCCAGTGATAGTCATCTCCATCCCGGGCCACCATGGGTACCGGCAGGTAGGGAATCAAGCGGGTACTCACTCCCACCGGTCCGGCGCCGGGCCCACCGCCACCGTGCGGCGTGGAAAAGGTTTTATGGAGGTTCATGTGAATCACATCAAAACCCATATCCCCCGGACGCACCTTGCCAAGAATGGCATTGAGATTGGCGCCATCGTAGTACAGCAAGCCACCCGCCTGATGCACGGCTTTGGCAATGTCTTCAATACGACGTTCGAACACGCCCAGGGTGGAAGGATTGGTAAGCATCAACCCGGCCGTTTGTGGCCCCACTACTTGCTTCAAGGCTTCCAGGTCCACATCACCCTGTTTGTCCGTGGGAATTTCCCGCACCTTGTAGCCACACATGGTGGCCGTGGCGGGATTGGTGCCATGGGCGGCATCGGGCACCAGGATTTCATTACGCGCGTGATCGCCACGGGCATCATGATAGGCGCGGATCATGGCCACGCCTGCGAATTCCCCCTGGGCGCCTGCCGCCGGTGCCAGGGATACCGCTTTCATGCCAGTGACTTCCTTGAGCATTTCCTGCAACTCATACATACAGGCCATGAACCCCTGCCCCACGGCATCGGGCGACAGGGGGTGGCGCGCCAGCATGCCCGGTAACATGGCCAGGGTATTACAGCCACGGGGGTTGTATTTCATGGTGCAGGAACCCAGGGGATAGAAATTCGTGTCGATGGAAAAATTCTTTTGCGACAGGCGGGTGAAGTGACGCACCGTCTGCATTTCCGAAACCTCGGGCCAGCCGGCACGGCGGCTGCGCCGCAAGTGGGCAGGAATATCTTCCGCTTCCGGGCGCTGCTGCGGAGACTGGGCCGTGGCACAACGGCCACTACGGGATTGTTCGCAAGCGCCACTGCCTTACCAGCAATGGCGCTTCCGGTGAGATACTAAATGTGTTTCAGGGCCGCATCGTAATCGGGTTCCTGGGCGATCTCCGGCACCAGTTCCGTATACACCACCTTATCGTTTTCATCGATCACCACCACGGCGCGGGCAGTGATGCCGGCCAGGGGGCCATCTTCGATCAGCACGCCATAATCCTTGGCGAAATTACGGCTGCGCATCATGGACAGGGGAATCACCTTGTCCACCCCTTCGCCGGTGCAGAAACGCGTCATGGCAAAAGGCAGATCCGCGGATACCACCAGCATCACGGCGCTTCCGTCCGAATGATCGTTGAATTTCTTGGTGGACGCGGCACATACCCCCGTATCCAGGCTGGGCACGATATTCAACAGCTTTTTCTTTCCCTGGTAATCGGACAGGCGGCGGTCATTGAGCTCACCATCCACCAGATGAAAGTCAGGGGCACTGCTACCCACAGCAGGCAGCTCGCCATTGGTATGGATTTCATTTCCTTGCAGGGTGATGCTGGCCATAGATTTTCTCCTTGGGTGCTACTGTGAGTTCGACTTATACCATCTTGGGTTTTACGGGGCAGCCTGCCGAAGTTTGCTTTTCCAGCATCCGCAACAGGTGATCCGCATAGGTTTGCAGGTCGGCCTCGGTCTTGGTTTCCGTGGCACAGACCAGCAAGTGATCTTTCAATTCGGGGTACTGGGTTTCCAGCTCATAGCCCGGCAATAGATTGTGCGCCGTAAAGGGACGGATCACGCCCTTGAGGGGAATGGAAAACTCCAGCGCACATTCATGGAAATAAGGCCGGTTGAAGCGTGGCTTCACGTAGTCATTATCCGTGAGCAGCGCCACCAGCTTGCGGGTATTGGCATGGCAATGGGCCGCCACCTTTTCCAGCCCTTCATCGCCCAGCAGGCTCATATAGATGGTGGCCGCAGTCACCAGCAAGCCCTGATTGGTGCAGATATTGGAAGTGGCCTTGGAGCGGCGAATATGCTGTTCGCGGGCCTGTAAGGTCAGCGTGAAACCATCCCGGCCATCGCGGTCCACGGTGCGGCCAATGATGCGGCCGGGCATCTGACGCACGAAGGCCTGTTTGCAGCACATGAAGCCGAAGTAGGGTCCACCGGAAGACAGGGGCGCCCCCAGGGGCTGGCCTTCACCACAAACGATATCCGCACCCGTTTCGCCCCACTCCCCCGGCGGCTTGAGCAACGCCAGTGACACAGGATTCACTACCGCGATAACCAGGGCCCCTTGCGCATGGGCCCAATCGGTAATGGCATCCACTTCTTCCAGCACACCAAAGAAATTGGGCTGGGCAATGACCACGGCCGTGATGTCCTGGCCTTCATAGGGCTGCAGGGCTTCGGCAGTCACATGCCCGCCTTCGGAATCATAGGGCAGATTTTCCAAGGTGATTTTCTGATTGCCAACGATGGTTTTGGTCACCGCACGGTAATGGGGGTGCACCGATACGGGCATCAATACCCGGTTCGATTTGGACTTGCGATTACTGCGCACCGCCATGAGTACGGCTTCCGCCAGCCCCGAAGCCCCGTCATAGAGGGAGGCATTGGAAACGTCCATGGCCGTGAGGCGGGTCATCATGGTCTGGTATTCATAGAGCAACTGCAGCGTGCCCTGGCTGGCTTCCGCCTGGTACGGGGTATAGGCACTGTAGAATTCACCACGGGTGGTGATTTCCCATACGGCCGCCGGAATATGGTGCTCATAGGCACCGGCACCGATAAAGCACAAAGGACGCCCATCCTGCTCAGCGCGCTGCATCATCAGGCGGGTGATTTCCTGTTCCGTCAACCCCTCGGGTATGGCTTCCAGCTTGCGGGTGCGCAAATTGGCCGGAATTTCATCGAACAGATCATCGATGCCCTTGGCGCCAATGGCATCAAGCATGTCACGCACTTCGGCGTCGGTATGGGGTATGAATGGCATAAGTACGTTCTACGTTACGTTAGAGAATGAAAACAATCATGACTACCATGGTCAGAAAAGGATCAGTGATCCTCTTCCGCCAGCAGGGCGGTATAGGCCGTGGCATCCAGCAAACCATCCAGTGCCGCCGCATCGGCCGGTTTGATCTTCATAATCCAGCCGGCCCCATAGGGATCCTGGTTCACGGTTTCCGGCGCATCGGCCAGGGCATCATTGCC
>CBDUNQ010000155.1:0-5776 GCA_965368625.1 uncultured Gammaproteobacteria bacterium | reverse complement strand
TTCAAGCGTTTACGCAAGTCTTTCAATTGCTCATTGAACCACGCGGTATTTCTGCGCGCCGGTTCCATGCTCAGCTCCAGGGTTGTGGCGATATAGGCCTGGGCAAAGGCATCCGCGATAACCGCTGAACGATTTGGATCGGTGGACACCACCCCAATATTCACCACACGGCTATCACGAGATGGTTCCACCACCAGGTTTTGCAACAGGCTTGCCGCCAGTGCAGTACGCATGGTTTCGTTGCCGTTTCCATTGGACATGAAGGCAGCCCGCACGCCAGGATCTTCATCCATATGAAGCAGGTCAACAACCTTCTGAGCTACATTCTGGCTACTGATAATATCCAGCTGGGTGGCAATATAGCTCGCATACAACTGTGCCGGCATCCCGTTTTGCTCAAATGGGTTATTCCCACCCTGGACGTTCAATACCAGGGAAGTGGTGGCCAGATAGCGCTTGGACTGCATGTTGGTGAAAACCGCCGCTGTAGCCACGGTGATCATCAGGGTAAACAGTATCAACCAGAAACGGGATCTGATGATTACCAGGAAAAGTCTTAAATTCATAGTACGGTATCCTGTGTCCTAGGATGTATTCTAAAGAATAAGGGCCTTAGAAAAGGCTCTCTTTCACATAAATGACGTCATTGGCCTGCAGTTCATGAGCCAGGTCCGCCGTAAAACTCTGTATTCCTTTTTCCGTATGCCGCTTGAGCACGATACCGGTTTCACTGCCACGATCCGTGATACCACTGGAAACCGAAATAGCCTGCATAACCGTCATATTCCGTTCCAGGCGATAGCGGCCCGGCCGTTGCACCTGACCATAGATATAAAAAACCTCGGACTCGGGAATCAAGACAATATCGCCATCGCCCAGTACGTAGTTGTACTCCAGTCGACCCTCGCGCAGCAGCTTAACCAGATCTACGCGGATTTTCTTCTGGGCACTGCCATCTTTCTTGAGCAGCAACAGGTGATCTGCGGCATCCACCCCGGTACCACCGGCCATGGCCATCAAGTCGATGAGGGTTTGCACACCATCCACAGAGACGTCCTGCAGCGGATATTTTCCGGGACGGGATACCTGCCCCAGTATGGTGACACTGTTGGCCAGAGTCTGACCACGCTGCTCCAGAAAGATATTCACCTGCGCATTTTTTACCAGGCCCTTTTGTTCCAGCAGACTGGCAATATCCCGCTCTGCCTGGGCGGTGGTCAGGCCGCCGATTTTCACATCACCCACCAGCGGAAACGTGATTCGGCCGCTCTCTGATATACGCGTGATGGTGGTCAGGTCTGACTGGCCATAGACGGTGATTTTTACAATATCGCCCGTACCCAGCAGCAGGGGCCCAGCCCACAGGTGCAAAGGCACCAGCAGCATGATCAGGAAAAACAAGCGGGAAAGAGGGTGATTCGCAACGTGTATATTCATATTCAGCTTCATATCCTTGACTGATACCATTCTTCAATCCTGGCATGTTCACGCCTACCGGACGTTCCCCACATGCCACAATCGCTCATTTTGTCCCCTAAGACTTAACAATACCAGTATTTTCAATGCACGGGGGTGTGAATTCTATCGGTTATCTAGGTGAAATTACGCGCTGCGGGCGCAGAATGGCTTGCTGCACCATCGACCCATCGTCATGGATTTCCCATTGAATATACAGATAGCATCCCCCTTGCACCTGACACCTTACAGGGTGACGGCCATTCTCATCCTTCCTTTAGGTTCTGTATAGGGGAAAAACCCTCTCAAAGGAGCGCAATACAGGCGGGGATGCCTTTGGGATTAAAAATACAAGTGATTGTATTTGATGTATTTTTTACTACAAACCCCCTTAGGTAGGCCATCAGGATGAGATCAGGGTCCGAAATGCAGCAGGCCTCCCGAAGGAGGCCTGCTCACAGTACGAACCAACTCTCACTACTGATTGAAGCGCCGGTTGTTGTTGATCACCGGAATGGCATCCGCCCATTCATAGGAATCCCAGGGTTCACGCCAGCTCTTACGATTCCAGAAAATATAATTGACATGCAGGCTATCACGGGCAAAGCGGAACATTTCCCCCATGGTCCAGTACTTGGTGGGGTATGAAGTATCCTTGTGCACATGGGAATAACTGTCGAATTGCATGGAGCCAAACAGTTTCATCCGTGACTGGAACTGATCATAGAAGGGATAAGTGTGGGTATAGAGGGTCCAGGCATCCGGAAGAATATCCGGACCACCCATAGTGACATCGAGTGGCGCCACCGCCGCGGCAATATCGCCAATATAAGATTGCTTATCTTCCAGGAAATTCATGTACCAGAAGACACGGGATGTGGGTAGACTCTGAGAGGCACTGGTGAGCACTTCAATGAGACTATCCCGGTATTTTTCCGGAGTGTAGCCGTTATTGGCCAGCACAAAGTCATTGAGACTCAGCGCACTTTCCTGAATCCCCACTCCCTCAAAGTTGGGGTGACTGTCAAACTCTCTCCCAAGAGCTGCAATCAGGGCTTTCATGCGGGTAACCACATAGGGATCCCAGCGTTTGGCCACATACCCTCCCTGACGCGTGGACAGGGTATGATCCGCTTGCAGATAAGGGGGGGTCGGCATCTGATTTTTGAAGGTTTTGTCTTCGATCAACACCACCAGTTGACGTCCCTGGCCGGCCAGTAACTGCAGGTCTGCCCGCACTTTTGAAAAGTCATACTTTCCAAAATTCGGCTCCAGATCTTTCCACATATAGCGCCACTGTACCCCGCGAATGCCCGGCTCCAGCGCTTCATACATGGTATTGGTAATATCAAAACGGTTCATGGATACATAGTGCCCGGGATTGTACTTGCGCCCACCGGAAGCCACACCGCATGCACCGGACTGGGTGAGATCAATGGGCGTGGTCAGCGGTACCTGGCTGGCCCCCAGCTTGACGGTTATGGCTTCACCAATGGCACTCAGACATACGCCCGCACCCGCCGGTATGGAGAAATCGATCCCGTCATCCTTGGGCGCCCATACCTTGAGGTCGAGCCCGATGAGATTCTTCGTGGTATCCCGCATCAGGGTGTCATGATCTTCTATGCCAACCTGACTCACCCATTGGTAGGCCTTGGTAGCGGTAAGCAAAACCGTGGCCTTGGTGAATCCGGAAACATTTGCTTTAAGCCGCAGGCGCCAGCTCCCATTGGGCATTCGCCACACGTACATACCCTGGCTGGTGCCTGCGTCCAGCGTGGGCGCTCCATCTGCCTGTAGAGCGGATACCGATACGGGAATCATACTCAAGGCCATCATGGCCAGAAACGCCAGAAATGTGGATCTCATTATTTCCCCCAAGACGTACTTTGTTGTTCGATGACAAGTATTCAAGACAAATAAAACGAATTTTTTGTGATCATACCAAGCAACTAACTCACTGTATAGCGTAAAGTTTTTATTAATGTCTGTCGGTATTTTTTCCACTTATAATGAGTTTCATGCGAAAGCAATTTCCAGGCCAAGTTTCGTTATTTACGATACATGCAGACAGGTCCGGCCGGTGACCCGAAATTTCCTCATATCTATATGATATTTCGGTAATAAAATTATTCCCTGGATGCCGCTCAATACATATAGGGTTGTGCAGACAGTATTGCGCCAGGGCAGCGCGTACCCTTGGAAAGGAAATTCGAGGTTTCGAAATCGCTCAGCGCAGATTGGCTGTATGCGATGCAAGGAAAAAAGCCGCCGAACACCATTTGTGTTCGGCGGCTCTGTTTCGGGGTTTTCGGGATTGCCCCGAAAACCTGCTTACTGGTTGAAGACCGGGTTGTTGCCAATCACCGGTAAGGCATCGGTCCAGGTATAAGCGGCCGGGTCATCCGTCCAGGTCTTGCGGTTCCAGAAGATATACTCCGTATGCAGACGATCACGAGCAAAGCGGAACATCTCTCCCATGGTCCAGTACTTGGTAGGATAGGAAGTATCCTTGTGCGTATGATGGTAGCTGTCGTACTGCATGGAGTTGAACAGAGTCAACTTGCCTTTGTATTTGTCAAAGAAGGGATAGCAATGCTTCTGCAAAGGCCAGGAGTCCGGCAGTATATCGGGGCCACCCATAGCTACTCCATGAGGAATAATGGCATCAATGATATCGTTGATGTAGCCCTGATTACCTTCAAGATAATTCATGTACCACAGCACCTGTGACTTGGGCATACTCTTGGATGAAGCAATCAATACCTCAATTATGGAATCACGATAGGCTTCCGGGGTATATCCGAATTTATTCAGCGTCAGTGTATTCAGGCTCAAGGAACTCTCCTGAATGGCAATCCCTTCAAAATTGGGGTGATCATCAAACTCCTGCCCCAGCTTCTGAATCAGCAGCTTCATTCGCTCAATCACATACGGATTCCAGCGTATCGCGGTATACCCACGATTGCGGTTCTGTGGTGTCAGGTCATGCAGGTAGGCCGGTGTGGGAATTTCACCATTGAAGGTTTTATCTTCCACAAACACCACCAGTTGCATCCCCTGCCCTGCCAGTAATTCCAGATCGGAACGGACTTCTGAAAAGTCATAAACACCCTTGCTCTTTTCCATGGACTTCCAGTAGTAACGCTTCTGAATGCCAGTGATTCCCGGCTTGATCGCATTGATCATATCACCCTGCTTATCGAATCGATTCACAGAAATATAATGACCAGGATTGAACTTACGCTCCGACACAATGGCCACCGGCTCTTCCGCAGGTACCGGCGCCGGCTCTTCTACGGCAACCGGTGCCGGTTGCACTACAACCTGGCCACAAGCACCTGAGTTGGTCAGATCCAGTGGCATGGAAAGCGGAGTGGCCTTGGGGCCTACATAGACTGTGCTGACACCGCCCGTGGCACGCAGGCAGACCCCTGCACCCTCGGTCGCTTTGAAGGTGATTCCATCTTCGCCAGCCTTCCACACGCTGAACTTGGTTTCCAGCTTACCGGACTGCTTCTGTACAGCCACATCGCCGGATTCCATTTCCACCTTTTTAATCCATTTAAAGGGTTTGTTGGATTCAAACACGCCACTGAACTTTTGACTGCTCCCACCGGCAGCGAGACGCACCTGCCAGTTACCATACGCATTACGCCAGACATAGAGTCCACCATCGCTGGCGGCATCATATTTTGGCTGTCCATCCATGACCACCGCCTGCGCGGTTGTCGCCATCAGTGCAGCGGTAATTGCTGCGGAGAGAACCATTGCATTCGCACATTTTTTCAACATTTCAGTCACCTGATAATACCAACCAAGAGTGTCAGATGAGATTCCACACCACATGAATCTCTCTTGTGGCTATGGATCGGCGGGTGACGGGAAAAGCGCTGGAACTGAGTCACATTTTGTCACCAGAGAACATCGGTTCTTTGTGCATGGCAGCAAATTCTGCGACGCAGTTCACAATTTTCAGCGGATAAGGGGGAAATTCGACGAAACGGGTGACCATTATTATTGTGATGGCTGCCCCGTAGCGTCACCTGTTATCTGGAGCAGGTGCGCCTTGGCTTGCACCACTCAGGCAGTGCTCGCGGGTATTGTGGCATCGTGCAAATCCAAGCACTGGAAGGGAGTGAAGCGTAAGAGGTGGGAATAAACATATTTACCAGGGGAACTGGGATTCAAACCACCCTCGGGACGGGAAATTTCTGCTGCTGGAATGATCCTGCCAGCGGTTTTGACGGATACCACTCGGAAGAAGTGGCTCTGCCGGAGCGGTAAGGGCTCTCAGGCCCTTACAGCAGGCATCACTACC
>CBDUNQ010000154.1:0-5796 GCA_965368625.1 uncultured Gammaproteobacteria bacterium | reverse complement strand
TGTATTTTAATGGTTCAGCCGGTAAACAGTACATTCAAGCGGCTTCGGAATGGCTTTATAAAGCAGGAATGAATTTCCTGAATAATGAAAACACACAAGCCGCTCAGGATGTCATCGAGGTATTGAAAACCATACCTGCGGGACAGGCCCTTGCCGAAAAGCTGCAAACCCAACGGGCAAAATGGTCTGAACCAACCTCCACACCCGAATCTGAATACATCGAAACCACGGGTACCGCCTGGCCCATTGCCAGGGGCTATGCCGTTACCAATTATCATGTGGTCGCCGAAAAACACTCTCTTACCCTGGTAACCACCCTGGGTGAGGAAATCAATGCCACTGTGGTGGCAACCGATCCGACCCATGATATTGCCCTGCTCTCGGTGCATGATCCACGCAAGTTACCACCGGCCCTGCCGCTGGCCCTGCACTCCGCCAATCTGGGTAGCAGTGTATTTACCATCGGCTTTCCAAGACTTGACACCATGGGCAAGAGTCCAAAGCTGAGCCTGGGGATCATCAGCAGTGTCAAGGGCCTCTACGATGACCCTTCCAGCTACCAGATCTCTGTGCCCATCCAACCGGGAAACAGTGGCGGTCCCCTGGTGAATATGCGCGGTGAAGTGGTCGGCCTCATCACTTCCATGCTGGGCACCGTGGATGCAAGCAGTGGTGAATCGCAACCCCTGCCCAATATCAACTATGCCCTCAAGGTAAGCAAGGTACTGGAGTTACTGCAACGGGCACCGCAGCAACCGGGGATCAGTGAATTACCTTCCGGTGCAGCGGACCTTGAAACCCTGGCCAACAAGATACAGAGTTCCGTATTGATCGTAATGGCGGAATAAGGCACTTCCCTATAATCCGTGCCTCGGTGGACCGACCCTGGCAGGCATCAGGTGATTTGTGGAATCACCTGTGCCAACAGGGTACGCACCTTTTCCATACCCTCCTTCAGGCTGGCATCAATGGCTTCCATACTGATTTCGCCCTCACTGCGCCCGGCTGCCCAGTTGGCGACCACGGCGCAGCAGGCATAATCAAGATCCAGTTCCCGGGCCAGGGCCGCCTCGGGCATTCCGGTCATGCCCACCAGATGACAGCCATCCCTTTCCAGCCGGTTGATTTCGGCTGCCGTTTCCAGGCGCGGCCCCTGGGTAGCCCCATAGCAGCCATGGGTGATGGCATGGACCTTCAGGCTTTGCGCGGCCGAAATGAGCTGCTGGCGCAATGATTCACTGTAGGGACGGGTGAAATCAATGTGTTTCACCTGGGTCAGGTCTGACTCGAAAAAGGTGTGCTGCCGACCATAGGTGTAATCGATAAGCTGATCGGGAAACACAATGGCACCAGGCCCCATATCGTCACGAATCCCGCCGACGGCGGCTACGGCGATAATATTTTTCACCCCCATATCCTGCAGCGCCCAGAGATTGGCCCGGTAATTGACCCGGTGCGGCGGTATGGTATGTCCGGAACCGTGGCGAGCCAGAAAAACCACCGACTTGCTGCCAAAGGTACCGTGAACAAAGGGACCGGATGGATCACCATAGGGTGTGCGCCGCACTTCACGACGCAGGATGCCAAGCCCTTGAAGGCTGGTCAGACCGGTACCACCGATAATGGCCAATTCAGACATGTTTGCTACCTGTTATTGTTGCTACAGATCCCTTGCGATTCATCCCTGTCAGGATTCACGGGCCGCAAAAATGCCAGCCACATTTCGATGGAAGCCTTTATAATCCATACCCTGCCCGAATACATAGCGATCTTCCACGACCAGGCCATGAAAATCGGCCGTCATCCCTTCAGCCCGCCGGTCATGCTGTTTATCCACAAGTACTGCGCTATAGACTTCTTTGGCTCCTTCCAGCCGACAATACTCCAGAATGGAAGCCAGGGTATGGCCTTCATCAAGAATATCGTCCACCACAACCACAACCCGGTCTTTCAGGTTGCTGCGGGGATGCGCCAGCCATTGCAGATCCCGCCCGCGGGTTTCACCCCGGTATCGGGTGGCATGCAGGTAATCCAGTTCCAAAGGAAATTGCAGACGCGTGAGTAAATGCCCCACGGGGATAATGGCTCCGGTCAACACACACAGGAATAGCGGATTGGATGTAGCGACCGCTTGAGTAATGCGTCGTGCCAGATCATCATAGGCGGCAGACACCTGCTCGGGGGTATAGAGTGGTTCCGCTTCCTGAAGAACGCGGTCGGCCTGTTCGGGAGTGATTGGCATGAGATTCAATAGGTGAAGGTTACTGTATTATCGTCCATGGCTTCACTGATAAGGTAGGCCCCACCTACCGTTTCATCAATTTCATCAATAAGATCATCGCCCCACAATTCCAGGGTCGGAGTGCATACCTTAAAGGTGACGCCGGCTTCGTGGGCTTCACGAATATAGTCATACACGGTACGATGCTGCCCTTCCTGTAAAGGAATGCTTTCCGCTACACCTTTCTTGGCCAATTCTCCAGCGCGACCGGTAATAATGATTTCCACATCATATTCCATGGCCGCCGCCACGGTAGCCTGAAAAAAAGGCGCCCCCAGTTCACTGCTGTTTCCCGGATCGGTATTGACCATGATGATCAGCAATTTATCGGCCATACCACTCTCCGTTTTTCAGTATTCAGTGGACTGAGCTGGGCATTATAGAACCGCTTTTCCATAAGTACCACTGCCTGTTCACGAAGCTGATGGCGCTGAAGGAAGCGCTGTGGGTGGTTCGGCCCAGGGGCCTTCACCAGGACCATCGCCAAAGTGTACTGTGGTGGTGGGAAAGGCGATTTCCGCCCCATGGTTACGAATGATATCGTGTATCTGCAGCAGGATTTCATGCTTGATGGCGTGAAATTCGGTCCATACGGTGGTATGGGTAAAAGTATATACAAAGAAATCCAGTGAAGAACTGGAAAAACGGTTGAAATACACCATCAATGTTTGCGATTCATCAATGGCTTCGTGGTTTTGCAGCATGGCTTTCACATCCCTGGTGATATCATCCATTTGATCCACATCGTCATAACGAATACCCACCACTTCATGAATCCTTCTGTGTGTCATCCGCGAAGGGTTTTCCACTGCCACACTGGTGAATACGGAATTCGGCACATACAGGGGCCGCTTGTCAAAGGTACGGATGCGTGTAAGACGCCAGCCAATGGCTTCCACGGTACCTTCCAATTCCCGGTCCGGTGAACGCACCCAATCTCCCACGGCAAAGGGGCGATCAAGATAGATCATCAGGCCTCCAAAAAAATTGGCCAACAGGTCTTTGGCGGCAAAGCCCACCGCAATACCGCCGATGCCGCCAAAGGCCAGCACCCCGGAGACACTGAAACCCAGCGTCTGTAGGGTGACCAGTGCCGCGGTAATGGCAATGGACAGGCGAATCAGCTTGCCAATGGCATCCACTGTGGTTCGATCGTAGGTCTTGCCACTGCGGCTACCCTCACGAATCAGGTTATCCTGTGCATTGGAAGCCAGCCGCAGCAAAAACCAGGCAATGCTGGCGATCACACCCACGTCACGGATGGGACCCACCACCGCAAAGATCGGCGTCTCGGTTTCCTGGTAAATGATTTCCGTGGCAAAGGTCAAACCCAGAACCCAGATCAGCAGCGTCAGCGGCTTCTGGAGTGCGGCGATGATCGCGTCATCCCAAAGGGTGCGGGTTGACTGCAGACGGTCATGAAGACGTCGCAAAACCCTGCGCTGGATATAATCCAAAAACAGCGATATAAACACCACCATGAATACCTGTACCACCCAGCTATTCATGCCGGTCCATTCACGCAATTGCTGCAGCGTTGTTTGCCATTCCATAATCAATCCTTACGAATAAAAGTACTCTTTAGGAACCTCGTGATTACCTGGTCATTGCGAACGGAGCGAAACAATCTCCCGAACCCGGCACCTGAGCTTCCCTTATTCAGAGATCCATATCCAGCAGCGGTTCCGGATCATACGACTGCACCTGGCGTACCGCATTCTGCCATTGCATGCTGCGTTGCAATTGAGCCAGGCCGACTTCTTCGCCATCCCCATGCATGCGTACCAATCGCATCAGAGAAGCCGGGTCATGATGGTGGCGCAATTCATTCACTACAAGACGCGCCTTTTCCGGCTCATTGCATACCAGTACCATGTCGCAACCCGCCGCCAGCGCAGCGCTGGCGCGCTGTGGAAAATCGCCGGCACAGGCGGCAGCGGCCATACTCAGGTCATCACTGAATATGACCCCCTGGAATCCGAATTTCTTGCGCAAAATGTCACGCAGCCAGAAAGAGGAAAATCCGGCCGCATGGGGGTCACACTGTTCATAGATTACATGTGCCACCATCATGGCTTTCATTCCCCGGTGCACCAGATGTTCAAAGGGCAACAGATCATTGAACTCCATATCCACCATGGCGCGTGAATCCACCGGCAAGTCATGATGGGAATCGGCTATCACCGCACCATGGCCGGGAAAATGTTTTCCGGTTGCAGCCATACCTGCTGCCTGCATCCCTCGCTGATAAGCATGGGCAAGTTCCACCACTGCTTCCGGTTTGCGATGAAAAGCCCGGTCTCCAATAACCGTGGAAATGCCATAATCCAGATCCAGCACGGGTGCAAAGCTGATATCCACTCCCACGGCTCTCAACTCGGCAGCCATCAACCAGCCGGTGGTTTCCGCCAGTTCAAGGCCAAGCTGTGCGTCACGTTCATAGCATTCGCCCAACAGGCGTACCGGAGGCAGGCGGGTAAAGCCATCGCGAAAACGTTGCACCCGGCCTCCTTCCTGATCCACCGCCACCAGTAATCTGGGCGTGCGCAATTCGTGAATTTCCTTGATCAACCGGGAAATCTGTTCTGCGCTTTCAAAATTGCGGCTGAATAAAATCACCCCGCCCACGGCAGGTTGACACAGGAAGCGACGCTCTTCATTCCTGAGGCGGGTAGCTTCCAGATCCACCATGACCGGACCGAGGCTCATGGTTGCCCCCGCTTACGCTGAGCGGGTGCGCACATCAAAGTAATCACGCAAACGATCTCCCAATAAATTCACACTCATCACCACCAGCCACAGCGAGATACCCGGCACCAGCACCATATGAGGGGCAACCAGCATGTAACGGGTGCCATCCCTGATCATGCTGCCCCAGGAGGCATCGGGTGGCTGTACACCCAGGCCCAGAAAGGATAATCCCGCCTCGGCAATTACCACCGCGGCGATCCCGAAGGTGGCTTCGATAATCAATGGCGCACTCATCAATGGCAACAGGTGGTAGCGCACGATGGGCCAGGTACGTGTGCCAAGGGCCTGCGCCGCCATGACATGGTCACGGTGTTTGAGGGACAGTACCTGCGCTCTGGTAAGCCGGGCATAGCCCACCCAACCCACTGCGCTGAGGGCCATCACCACATTTTCCATGCCGGGACCAAGGATACCTGCCAGCGCGATGGCGAGCAAAATACCGGGAAAGGCCAGCATGATGTCGATGACTTGCACCAGGATGCGATCGAGCCAGCCACCCAGGTAAGCGGACAGGGTACCTAACAGGCTGCCCACGATGAACGACAGCAGCACCACCCAGGCGGCAACCCAGAAAGAGGTGCGCGCACCGCTGATCATACGATCACTCAGGGCGCGACCCAGATCATCGTAGCCCATCCATTGCTCCCAGGAAGGCGGCTGTAAAATGCGCTCCAGGAGGATCACATCAGGCTGTAACGGCAGCAACGGGGCAATCAGCGCCATCAATACCCAACACAAAAGAATCCCTATGGCCAACCGGTTCA
>CBDUNQ010000153.1:0-5798 GCA_965368625.1 uncultured Gammaproteobacteria bacterium | reverse complement strand
TCAAGCTACCCATTCCGCCCTGGAACGCAATCGCGTGGCCCTGGAATACCGCCCGCTGGTGCTGGAAGTCATGCAGGAGGCGGCGCTTCACTTTCTTGGCGAGCATGATTTCACCTCTTTTCGTGCCGCCCAGTGTCAGGCGGCGCATCCGCGGCGAACCGTGGAGCGCCTGGATATTTCCCAGGTAGGGCCGTTTCTGTATCTGGATATCACTGCCAATGCCTTTCTGCATCACATGGTGCGCAATATCGCCGGTACCCTGCTGGTCATCGGGCGTGGTGAACGAGCCAGCGACTGGTCCCGGGAATTGCTGCAACAGCGGGATCGCACCCTGGCCGGTGCCATGGCGCCGGCAGCGGGTCTCTATCTGGTTGGCGTGCGCTACCCGGCCTTTTATGAGGTGCCGGAAATGGGGCGCCTGCCGCAGTTTTCCTGACACCGAATCCCCATGCGTATTCAGGTGGATTTTCGGACTTGGGGCATGGGGGGCAGGCCCTGAATCTGGTACCCTAGGCGCTCAGGATATTCACCGGTAGAGTGTGCGGCGTGCGAACCAGGGTTAAGATATGCGGGATCACCCGCCCGATGGATGGTATCGCGGCGGCAGAGGCGGGCGCTGATGCCATTGGCCTGGTGTTTTATCCCCGCAGCCCTCGCTTTGTGACGCCGGATCAGGCGCTGAAGATTCGACGCGCATTGCCGGCTTTTGTGACCACCGTGGGCTTGTTTGTGAATGAACAGGAAGGCATGGTCACGGCCATGACCCAGGCGGTGGGATTGGATGTATTGCAGTTTCATGGCGACGAGCCGCCGGAGTACTGCGATCGTTTCAAGCAGCCCTATATCAAGGCCCTGCGCGTGAGTGGCCGGGATGACCTTGAGGTGCTGGCCGGCGCCTATGGGCGGGCCCAGGCGCTGCTACTGGATACCTATCATGAGCAGGTACCGGGAGGTAGCGGCGAAGTGTTTGACTGGCACCTGATTCCACCTTCTCTGGCGAATCACTGTATTCTGGCCGGGGGCTTGTCAGGGGACAATGTGGCATCCGCTATTCAACAGGTACGTCCCTATGCGGTGGATGTCAGTAGTGGGGTAGAGATCGATAAAGGCATCAAGGATGCCGCATTGATGGCAGCATTCATGCAAGGAGTACACATTGGCGACACAAGCAAACAAAGTTGAAACGGTGGCATCCTTACTGGAACTGCCGGATGGAAACGGGCACTTTGGTCCCTATGGTGGCCGCTTTGTCGCCGAAACCCTCATGGGCCCGCTGGAAGAGCTGCGCCTCGCTTACGAGCAATACCTTGGGGACCCCGAGTTTCAGGCGGAACTGGACAAGGATCTTGCCCACTATGTAGGCAGACCTTCGCCGCTGTATCACGCACAGCGCTGGTCCGAAAAGCTGGGGGGTGCGCAAATCTATCTCAAGCGCGAAGACCTCAACCATACGGGTGCCCACAAGGTGAACAACACCATTGGCCAGGCACTGCTTGCCAAGCGCATGGGTAAGACCCGCATCATAGGTGAAACGGGTGCCGGTCAGCATGGTGTGGCTACCGCTACAGTGGCTGCCCGTTTGGGTATGGAGTGCGTGATTTACATGGGTGCCGAAGATACCCAGCGTCAGGCCATCAATGTATACCGGATGCGGCTATTGGGAGCCGAGGTGGTTGCCGTGCACTCCGGTTCAAAAACCCTGAAGGATGCACTCAATGAAGCCATGCGTGATTGGGTCACCAACGTGGATAACACGTTTTATATCATCGGCACCGTGGCCGGACCGCACCCCTACCCGGCCATGGTGCGGGATTTTCAGGCAGTGATCGGCCGTGAGGCAAGGGCGCAGATGCTGCAACAGAGCGGCGCGCTTCCCGATGCCCTGGTGGCCTGTGTGGGAGGAGGTTCCAATGCCATTGGTCTGTTCCATCCCTTCCTTGCGGATGAAGCCGTGGAAATGTATGGCGTGGAAGCCGCGGGAGACGGTCTGGAGACCGGGCGTCATGCGGCCCCCCTGTGTGCCGGCAAGCCGGGTGTATTGCATGGTAACCGCACTTACCTGATGGAAGACGGCGATGGTCAGATTATCGAAACCCATTCCATTTCCGCAGGCTTGGATTATCCGGGTGTCGGTCCTGAGCATGCCTGGCTCAAGGATAGCGGTCGCGCCAAGTATGTTTCCGTTACCGACCAACAGGCATTGCAGGCATTTCACGACTTGACGCGTATCGAGGGAATCATCCCGGCCCTGGAATCCAGTCATGCCCTGGCCTATGCGGCACAATTGGCCAGCTCCATGGGGCGTGATCAAACGGTGTTGGTGAATCTTTCCGGTCGCGGTGACAAGGATATTCACACGGTGGCCAATCTGGAGGGGATTCAGGTATGAGCCGGATCGCCAATCGCTTTGCTCAGTTGCGTGCTGATGGGCGCAAGGCACTGATCACCTATATCACAGCGGGAGACCCGAATCCGGAACTCACCGTGCCACTGATGCATGCACTGGTAGAGGCGGGTGCCGATATCCTCGAGCTGGGCGTTCCCTTTTCCGACCCCATGGCCGATGGGCCGGTGATTCAGGCAGCCCATGAGCGGGCCTTGCTGCACCATGTGAGTTTACGCAAGGTGATGGGCATGGTGCGTGAATTCCGGCGCCAGGACGAACAGACTCCCATTGTACTGATGGGCTACCTCAACCCGGTGGAAGTGATGGGGTATACCGCGTTTGCCGAATCGGCAGCCGAAGCCGGGATTGATGGTGCCCTGACGGTGGATCTGCCGCCGGAAGAGGCGCAGGACCTGGTGAGTGCATTGCGGCAATACCATCTGGACCCGATCTTTTTACTGTCACCCACCTCGACCGCCGAGCGTATGGAACGAATCTGTGCGGTGGCCAGTGGTTTTGTATACTATGTCTCCTTCAAGGGAGTAACCGGCGCAAATCGTCTCGATGTAGATGCCGTAGCGGCCAAATTGGCTGAAATTCGTACGCATACGGAATTGCCCGTTGGTGTGGGCTTTGGTATTCGTGATGCGGAATCGGCGGCCCGGGTGGCGGCAGTGGCCGATGCGGTGGTGGTCGGCAGTGCGCTGGTGGGGCGCATTGCCGAACTGCAAGCTACACCGGACAGGATCACGGCCAGCCTGGCTGCCGTGGTAGCTGAAATGCGCCATGCCATGGACAGGCAGCCGGAGCAGGCTGCCCATGGGGGCTAGTGTAATCCGATCGGAAGGAAAGTCTGACGGATTGGTCCTTGTGAGGAGTGCAACGAGGTGGCAACCTCCCGATGGTGTATGGCCCCACATGAGATTACCGGCTTTCCTTGCAAAGACGTATATCATCCATAATCAGGGATTCCCTAATTTTCTCTGGAAGTAGACTGACATGAGCTGGTTTGAAAATTTAATGCCATCGCGTATTCGCACCGAGGGTGGAGACAAGCGACAAGTGCCGGAAGGAATCTGGAGCCAATGCCAGGGATGCAATCAAATCCTGTATCGGGCAGAACTGGAGCGTAACCTGGATGTCTGCCCCAAGTGCGGATACCACATGCGTATTGATGCGCGCCGTCGCCTGGATAGCTTTCTGGATCAGGATGGTCGCGTGGAAGTGGCAGCCAACCTTGAACCGGTGGATGAGCTGAAATTCAAGGACAGTAAAAAATACAGGGATCGAATCAGTCAGGCGCAGAAAGCCACCAATGAAAAGGATGCGCTGATCGTCATACGGGGCACTGTGGAGTCCCTGCCGGTCGTGGCCGTTGCCTTTGAATTCAAATTCATGGGTGGCAGCATGGGTGCTGTTGTGGGGGAAAAGTTTGTTCGTGCCGTGAATGTCTGCCTGGAGCAGCATATTCCCCTGGTGTGTTTTTCCGCCAGTGGTGGAGCACGGATGCAGGAAGCGCTGTTTTCCCTGATGCAGATGGCGAAAACCAGTGCGGCACTGGCGCGACTTTCCGATGCGGGTATTCCCTTCATTTCCGTGTTAACGGATCCCACCATGGGTGGCGTATCCGCCAGTCTTGCCATGCTGGGGGATGTGCATATTGCCGAACCCAATGCCCTGATCGGCTTTGCCGGTCCGCGTGTCATCGAACAAACCGTGCGTGAAACCCTGCCGGAAGGTTTTCAACGCAGCGAATTCCTGTTGGAGCATGGTGCTATCGACCTGATCATCGATCGCCGTGAATTGCGGCCGCGAATTGCTGCCTTATTGTCCATGCTGCTAAAGCAGTCGGGTAAATAATCAGAGAGAGGCAATGCTGAATACAAAGGTCTTCCCGGTGCGTGTCCACAGTGGCGATGGCTATTGAATTTTCCCGTTTACGCCTGCCCGTGATGATTCAATTTCGCTGAAATGCGGTTTTCAACGCTTGAACAATGGCTGCGGTGGCAGGAGACATTGCATCCCAGCGCCATTGATCTCGGACTGGAGCGGGTAGCGGCCGTAGCCCGTCGACAAAACCTTCTGTCACCTGCCTGCCCGGTGGTCACCGTGGCCGGCACCAATGGCAAGGGCTCCAGTGTGGCCCTGCTGGAATCCATATACCTGTCTGCCGGTTACCGGGTGGGTACTTATACTTCCCCCCATTTATGGCAATACAATGAACGTATACGTGTGGCGGGTGAAATAGTGTCCGATGAGCAGCTGTGCGCTGCCTTTGAATCCATTGACAAGGTCCGTGCCGAAGTTTCCCTGAGTTATTTCGAGTTTGGTACCCTGGCTGCCCTGGAGATTTTTTCCCATGCGGATCTGGATGTGATGTTGCTGGAAGTGGGATTGGGTGGCCGCCTGGATGCGGTCAATATCGTGGATGCCGATGCCGCCCTGATCACCACTGTGGATATTGACCATGTGGAATGGCTCGGCTCCACCCGGGAAGCCATCGGTGGTGAAAAGGCCGGTATCTTCCGCTCACTACGTCCGGCGATCTGTGCGGATCCATCTCCGCCCGCTTCGGTAAAGGCCCAGGCGCACCGGTGTAATGCGCAGTGGTATGGGCGTGGCGATGACTTCGATTACAGGGTGGCGGTAGATCATTGGGAGTGGCATGGAAAACATCACGAAGGCCATTTGCCATTGCCTGCTCTGGAAGGGGCGCATCAACTGGATAATGCCGCCGGTGTATTGCAGGTGGTGGAGTGTCTGCAAACGATATTGCCGGTACCGCGGTCGGCACTGGACCGTGGCTTGCGGGAAGTGCGGCTTGCCGGCCGATTTCAACGGATTCCGGGTGCAGTGGAACAGGTACTCGACGTGGCGCATAATCCACAGGGGGGCGCGCGACTGGCAAATGCCCTGGCCGATCACCCGGTGTCAGGGCAAACCCATCTGGTATTGGGCATGCTGAGAGACAAGGATGTACGCGCCTTTGTGCAGGCCTTGCTGCCGGTGGTGGATCACTGGTACCTGGGTGGTCTGGACGAACCCCGTGGAATGGATGCCCGGCGGCTTCTGGAAACGGTGCAGGATCTACTGCCTGCGGATCATGTACTTCCGGAGCGGGATGTGGTGCAGGCCTATGAACGGGCCTGGTTCGCGGCGCAGCCTGGTGATCGGCTGGTGATTACGGGTTCTTTTCATACCGTGTCCCGGGTGGCAGCGCTCCATAACACGAAGCAAGCAATGAGAGGGTCATAGCGTAGTGGAAACCATCGTAAAGCAAAGGGTGATCGGTGCAGTGGTGCTGGTGGCATTGGCAGTGATCTTCATTCCGGCATTGCTCGAGGGCCCGGATGAAGAGCCATTACCGGAAACGGTGTCCATACCCCCATCATTACAGGATTTGCGTACCGGG
>CBDUNQ010000152.1:0-5811 GCA_965368625.1 uncultured Gammaproteobacteria bacterium | reverse complement strand
GCGGTTTGTGGCGGCAGGCAATTGCAGCAGGAAAGATACGCGGCGATTGCGTGCGCGGTTTTGCGCGCTGTCATTATCGGTTTTCGGTCGCGTATCCGCATAGCCCACGGCACGCATGCGCTGGGCTTCAATGCCACGTTCCTGCAGATGACGGGTGACCACGGTGGCGCGTGCCGATGATAGTTCCCAATTGGAAGGAAAGCGGTCGGTGGCAATGGGGCGATTGTCCGTATGACCTTCGATGGACAGGGTGTAGGGCAGTACGGCCAGCGTGGCGGCGAGTTCATCCAGTAAATGGATTCCCTCGCGGGTCAATTCGGCGCTGGCCGGCGAAAACAATACATCATCGCGAATTTCCAGGCTGATACCCTGATGGTTGTGTTGCACTTCGATCCGGTCTTGTAGCCGGTCCATGGGGAACTGCGCAAGCAGGCTTGCCACAGGATCCGGAAGGGTGACGGATTCCCGGGACTGCAGAGGAAGCGGGCCGGGAACCGGCGCGGATGCAGATTCTTCCGCTGCGATGTCATGCGCCTCGAAATACTGTTCACGCTCCTCTCCGGGTTGCGAGGCTTGCGGCTCCGGTGTGTCGGTTTCCAGCAGGGCAACCGGATTATCCACCGGTACCTCATGTTCATCGCTGCTGATACTGAAATCCTCGGTAAACCAGGCCATGGCATGGCTCGGATGGGTGTCGTCAGGGTTTCCCAGGGTGAGCGGTCCGAGTTGCAGTGGCAATAATCCCTCCACGGGGCTGACCTTATCCGCATTCATTGCAACCGGTGGTGGGGTATCGATAGCGATGTGATGGTCACCACTGGTCGTCGCGTCAGGGCCCAGACTGGTTTCAGGCGGCGTACTGACCGTCTTTTGCATGACAGGTTCAGGTACAGGTACCACGGGCGCCAGAAGGGGCGCGGGCGGTGTATTCTGCGGCATGCTTGTGGATTCGGGTTGAGCAATCAACAAGAGTACGAAAAGGGTGAGCAGCAGCATCAGAATATCGATGAAACTGATGAGCCAGGTATCCTGTTCTGCGGGTGCGCGAAGGTCTTCCGGGCGCCATTGCGTAGCATCCATGGTTTGATGGTGGTTCAGTGATGCCATGTCGGGGGCAGACAGTTCCATAGCCGGCATGCTCAGGCCCTGGAAGCCAATGGATTACTCGAGTATCGCTGGCGTCTATGCTCTTGCATCAGGCGGTCACCAGGGTCAGGGGTTTTTGCACTTCGGAAATACCCTGATGGCTTTCGATGGCTTGCAGGGTTTCATGTATGTGGGTGGGGTGACGCCGGTCGTGGGCCATGAGAATGCCTTCCATGAGCATGCTCATGCGAATCAATCGTTGCTGGGTGCGACGTTCCATCTTTATGGCCAATGGCTTGAAGAAAAGATTGGCTGCCACGATTCCATAGAAAGTGGTAATCATGGCAAAGGCCATGATGGTGCCGGTTTCCCCCATGTCCCGTTCACCGATTCCAGCCAGCATATGCACCAGGCCAAACAGGGTTCCCAGCATGCCGAAAGCAGGGGCAAAGCCCGCCATGGTGCGCAGAATTTGCGCCTGGCCGTATTCACGGCTGCGGACACCGGATAAACGCCATTGCAACATCTTGCTGATATCATGAGCCGAACAACCTTCCAAAACCTGATGCAGGCCGGATTGTAAAAAGGGATTGTCAATGCGCTGTACTTCCCGTTCCGCGGCCCGTAATTTTCCCAGGCGGTAGTGGGCGGAAAAGCGCAGTAACTGGCCAACCTCCGCCGGCGTCGGGTCCTTTTGTTCGCGGAACAGCTCGGGAATAGCCAGTAATACGCGTTTAACATCGGCCATGGGGCGGCTCACAAAGGTGGCGGCAAAGGTACCGCCTACCACCACCAGTAAGCCGGGGATGTTGAAAAAGGTGAGCATTGATGCCGGGGATAGCAAGAGTATGCCCAGCAGTAAAACGCCAACGGCCATGAGGCCCACTTTGAAGGAGGGCTGTGTACTGCGTTTCCAGAGCTGCATGTATACCTCGTACCAGTAAATCCCCATGCGGGAGAATACTCAATGGGTATACAAATTTCGTACCGTATTATTCTCGACCCCTATTTAATTTTTAACTAATTGATATATATATTATTATTATACGGTTCTGGCAATTGGCCAGAAGCTGGCTGCAATGTAGCGGCAAAGGCTTGCCGCCATTACTGGAATGGTTGCGCAATGGTGTGAAATTCCTTGCGCAGGGTGGTGAAGGTGTCCACCACCACCGGATCCAGATGATTTTCACGTTTTTCACGGATGATCTCCACAGCCTTTTCATGCACAAAAGCGGGTTTGTATACCCGCTGTGAAATCAGGGCAGCATACATATCGGCCAGGGCCATCAAGCGCCCGGCGGCGGGAATACGGGTTTCCGCCAAGCCTTCCGGATAAGCTTTGCCATCCCGGCGTTCATGGTGTGTGGCGGCAGGCCCGCAGGCCGATAGGCCGATGGAAAGGATTCTCAGTCTTTACACTGATCCTTTGAATTATGCGCAGCACTAAAATTCAGCACGATATCCCAAGCTGAAGAAATACGCCTTATCTCTTTCAGTGGTGTCGGTCAGCCTTCGCGTTGAAAATTCGCCGCCTGCCTCGAATTCAATTCGGTAGCGTTTGCGCCAGCGGTAATCCACACGCAATGAGGGGGCGGTGGTCCATTGTGTACTGCTGTCATTACTGTTTCTACGGTAGTCTAAACGCAAACGGGGATTAATACGCCAGTCAGTTCGAATGGGATAGCGACTATTGAGCAGGAGTGACAGGGTATCTGCAGTGTTGGCATCGGCATAACGCAAGCCAAGGATGGAGATATCATTGGCTTTGAAAAGGTTGCTGGCAATGAACTGGAAATTGTAGAAGTATTCGGTTCCGGTGCCGGGGATGGCTTCGACACCTCCAGAGGCCTCAGTAGATGAAAAACTTGTCGCGGTGATATCACTGCTGATTTGGTACTGCTCTGTGAGTGGTTGTGAAAACCCGAGAGTTAAGGATTTACTTCTTGCGGTACGGTCCAGGGCCAGGGTTTCTATGTCTTCATTCGTGAACTGGGCTTGCAGTTCATCAAGGGTGCTGACCGTTTGGCCTTGAAGGGCATTGCCGGTCATGAGCAGGGGGCTGAAACGATAGTCCATACTCATGGTCAGGGTGGTGCGGCTGGGCAACGTCCAGGTACTCAAGATAAGGAAAGTATTCAGTTCTTCATAATGAGTATCGTAGTCAATAAAACCCAATAGCGAATGAGTGGGATCAAAATAGCGTGCCTCGGCACCGATGGCTTGCCGATCGATGAAATCATCGTTCCGCTGTTCGATGGCAAAGGCGACAAAATCCCAGGCGTTGGCAAAGGTGCCAATATCGGCGCTGATTCCGTAAAAGTAGCGATGTTCATCAAGTCCATCCTCCGATGAAAATACCGGTAATCCGGCAACCGCATTCAATTTCAGCCAGGTATTCACGGGATAACGGATCAGTCCTCCATCAAACCGGCCCAGAACACCGCCGGTGTTACGGGTTTGGCGTCCGATACGAGTGGAGAGTCCACTGTCTCTTGCCGTCATATCCAGGTATAAATTGCTGATCCGTGACTCGTCTCCATCTCCGTTATCAAGAAAGTCCACCAAGTAGGAACCATTGAAGCGGGTTTGTATGTCATAGTCCTGTCCTTTTCGTCCGGTGCGCACATCCAAATAGGTCACCAGTGAGGACTGATCCACGGTACTGTCTTCCTCATCCACCACACTGATATCACGATAATAGTATTGAGAGAAATCGCCGTGTATCTCCCAGGTAGCGGATTCGCGATCCACTTTGGCGGCGCGTAATTTTTCCCTTGGCTCGGCACGAGCGGTGATCAAACCCTGTAAGCGTTGCCTTACCCGTTCAGCGCCTTCCCCCTCGGGAAAATTTTCCAGATAGCGTTCATATTCCGCCTTTGCGTGCGCCAGTTGCCCTTGCCGCTCCCGCGCCAAACCAAGGAATTCCTGTGCGGTGGCAAGATGTGGATGCATTGGGTACTGGAGAATTTTGGTATAAAGCTGTATGGCACGAGGATAATTTTTTTCCGTCATGTTGCGGTGGGCTTCGTCCATCATGGCTTGTAGCTGGGCATCACTGGTTTTGCTGCGGCTCGGAGTAATGGGGTCTGTCGAGATTTGCCTATGGATATCGATCACCTGATTCTGTTCGCCCTGTATGGCTTTTTCAATTTCTTCGTCACTGACGATATCCACCCATGCCTTGGGGTAGAGTGATTTGAGTTGCTCTATAACCGCGAGGGCATGGGATTTACTTTGATAAAAACCCAGGCGCAGGCGATACCATTGGCGCTGATCCACCAACAAGCCTGTCTGGTAAAGTGTTTTGTTTTTCATAATATCACTCCGCAGCGTGGGCATTTCTTCAGGCTGTACGCTAGAGAGCAAATTGATGACATAGCGTCCTGCTGGGGTTAGCGGGTCTTTGACCAGGGGGAAGGGTTCGCCCGGAACTGTCCTCAGGTCGCTGACGCTTTGGGGCTTGATATCCGGGTCCGGCTGAATTTCAATCAATAAACTGCGGCTGTCAGAACTACTGCGGATTTTGGTCATCACCGGCTTTGCAAACCGCAACAGGACCGTAGCCTGCTGCTGATCAATGCTTTCGTACTCCACTTCTTCAAGAAGTACATTACTGGCATTGGCTACACTGATGCTTTGCTGCGCCTGGGTATCCGAATCAAAAAGATTCACCCGCGATATGGTGCGTAGATGTACTCTGATTTCGTCACTGCTGGTTAAAGGAGCATGATTGAGATATTGCATGGGTAGGTTGAAAAGAATCCGAATCTCCCCATAGCCATCACGCATCTGCGCTTCAATGTTGTCAATGACCTGTGTCTGTGCCCATAGTGGTGAATGGGTGAAAAGAAAACATAACAAAGTATGAAATACTATTTTTAATAGATATGAGGTTTGTTTCATCATTGCGTATGATCCACTACTGATTCTTGTTATGGAGAAAATATTTCTGCATGGAATTCCACGCCCTTACCGACGGGTATGGATAATTGTATTGGCCCGGCATTGCTTTTCTTCATTCCCATATCAGAAATCACCATCGCTTACCCTGTGTTCCCGGTCACGGCGTTCCTTTATCGTAGTGAGGCTGCTGTCGTTATAGACGTGGCAACTTCCCGAGCAATCACGTAATTCAGCAAGGCTATACTGAACATCGGGGTTTTCATGTTTTTTATGGGGTCCTGATTTGAAATTATTGCTATGGCAACCCGCGCAATCGGGCTGATAGGCCGGGTTACTCCAGGAAATCACTTGACTGTTGCTGCTATGGCATTGGGTGCAAGCCGGGTTTCCGCGATGGTCGCCCGGGTAAGCAGGTGAATTGTGCCGGAAATCGAGTGGTAACCAGGCGCGAGTGTCATGGCAAAGATCGCATTGCAGGCCGGTAACGAAATGCTGTGCCGGTTTTCCGGTAGCTTGAGTGCCGTTATGGCAACTGCTGCACGATCCGGTAATCGCGCTATGATCAACGCTTGCAGGTGACCACGCCCGGGTGCTATGGCAGTCATCGCAAACGGCCGCGGTAATGATATGTTGAGGGGGTTTTCCGGTGGCTTGGGTACCATTATGGCAACTACTGCAGCTTCCCGGAGAAATGTTGCTGTGGTCAAAAACAGCAGGAGTCCAGGCAGTGGTTCTGTGGCAGTCATCACAGGTGTTGCTTGTGGGCAAATGCTGGATGGATTTACCCATGGCCGTGGTGCCATTGTGGCAACTGGCACAGGT
>CBDUNQ010000151.1:0-5823 GCA_965368625.1 uncultured Gammaproteobacteria bacterium | reverse complement strand
TCGCTAGCGCCAGCTCGGCAAGCAGAGTATCGTTACCCCAGCGGAAGATGCTGAAGTAATTATATAAAGGAATGGCAAACGCTCCACAGGTACCATCAGCCGGGTCGCCGGCTGATCTGACTTGTATCAATTCCTGCTCCGCTGTTTACGGGTAGGATGGGCGCGTTTTTTTGGCTCGGCGACCCGCCGGGCCGAAAGCCAACGAGTTTCACGGTGTCGGACAGTGCCATGGGCAGTCCGAGCCGGATCCGGAACCATTTTCATATTGCGTAGTTGTGTAATGGAGGCATATCAATGTCGGAGGTAATCGCAACCAACCAGACGATTCTGGTGGTCGGGGGAGGCATCAGTGGACTCACTGCCGCTCTCGAAGCCGCCGAATGCGGCAAACAGGTCATTCTGGTTGAGAAAAACCCATCCGTGGGCGGTCGTGTCAGTCAACTGTACAAGTATTTCCCCAAGCTGTGCCATCCCAAGTGCGGCATGGAAATCAACCTGCGCCGGCTCAAGGCCAATAAGAACCTGCGTCTGATGACCATGACGGAAGTCACCCATGTGGCCGGGGAAACCGGGAACTACACGGTTACACTGAAAGCAAGCCCCCGTTATGTGAATGAAAACTGTACTGCTTGCGGTGCCTGTGGCGACGCAGTGGAAGCCGAATTCGACGACGAATACAACTACAGCCTGGGAAAACGTAAAGGTGCTTACCTGCCCTTTACCCATGCCCATCCGCAACGCTATGTGCTGGACCCCAACATCATCGGCACTGCGGATGCAGACAAGGCCAAGGCGGCCTGCAAGTACGACGCCATCGACCTGGAAATGACGGAGCAGGAATCCACCATCACCGTGGGCGCCATCATCTGGGCCACCGGCTGGAAGCCCTACGATGCCGGCAAGATCCAGCCTTATGGCTATGATCGCTATGCCAATGTCATCACCAGCGTGGAATTCGAGCGCATGATGGACCCCTTCGGTCCCACCGGCGGCAAAATCCTGCGTCCCGGCGACGGTAAGGAAGCCAAGGATGTGGCCTTTATCCAGTGCGCCGGCTCCCGCGACCAGAATCACCTCAAGCACTGCTCGCGCATCTGCTGCATGGCCAGCCTGAAGCAGACCACCTATTTGCGGGAACGCTATGGGGATGATGCCAAGGGTACGGTGTACTACATCGACATTCGCGCCATCGACCGTATTGATGACTTTTATCAAAAAGTACAGGAAGACAAAAACATCACCTTCACCAAGTCCAAGGTGGCCAACATCACTGAAGACAAGGCCACCGGTAACCCGGTACTCCACGGCGTGGACACGGAAGGCTATCACCGTTACAGCAACCCCCATGACCTGGTGGTGCTGGCCATCGGTATGGAGCCCAGCGTGCCCAAGAGTGCATTCCCCGGCAATATTGCCGTGAATGAAAGCGGGTTCGTGGAGCTGGATGAAGGCAATGGCGGCTTTTTTGCGGCCGGTTGCTCTTCCGATGCCCTGGATGTGAACCGTGCGGTGCAGAGCGCCACCGCCAGCGCCCTGCGCGCCATCCAGGTCGTGAATCGTGTTGCCGGAACGGAGGGTTAAACCGTGGCTGATGAGAAAAAAATTGGCGCCTATATCTGTAAAGGCTGCGGTCTGGGTGAGCGCCTGGACTGCGCCGAGCTGGCCACCGTTGCCAAACGCGATGGCAAGGCCCAGGTAGTCCAGGAACATGAATTCCTCTGCAACGCCGAAGGCGTGCAGATGATTCAAAACGATATTGACAACGAAGGCGTAAACCGGGTGGTGATCGCAGCCTGTTCGCGGCGTTCCAAGACGGAAGCTTTCAACTTCGAAAATGTAGCCATTTCCCGCGTCAATCTGCGCGAAGGGGTCATCTGGATTCGTCCCGAAGGGGATGATCTGCAGGAAACCACCCAGGAAATGGCCGCAGACTATGTGCGCATGGGCTGTGCGGAAGCCAAGTACCTGACCCCGCCGGCCTCCAGCCAGGAAAAGGGCAGCAACACCCACCTGCTGGTGGTGGGTGGCGGCCTGTCGGGCATGACCGCGGCCGTGGAAGCGGCCAAGGCCGGCTACCCGGTGACCCTGGTGGAAAAAACCGGGGAACTGGGTGGCGCCACGGGACAGATGTGGAAAGACATTCCCATTCACAGCCCCTATCGCGATCCGGCCGACAATGGCATTGCTGCCCTTGTGGCGCAGATCGAAGCCAACGACAAGATCACCGTTCACCTCAACAGCACCATCACCAAGACTTCCGGTGCTCCGGGGCGTTTTTCGGCGGATATCAGCACCGAATCGGGCAGCACCAACACGGAAAACTTCGGCGCTATCATCATGGCTTCCGGAGCCACTCCGTATGACATCAATAAATTGCCGGAACTGGGTGGCGGAACCAATCCCAATGTGGTGGATCATGGCGGCCTGGAAAAACTCGCCATGGCCGCCAATGGCGGCGCCATCAAGCGCGCCGATGGCAAGGAAGTGAAAAAGGTGACCTTTGTGCAGTGTGCCGGCCAGCGCAGCACCAAGGAAGGTCATCTGCCCTATTGCTCGGGCAGTTGCTGCCTCACCTCCATCAAACAGGCCATGTATTTCAAGGATCAGAACCCGGATATCGAAACCGAGATCCTGTTCAGCGATCTGCGTACGCCGGGTGCCGGCGGCGAAGACTTCTACCGCTCCGGCCAGGACAAGGGCATTACCTTCCGCAAGGGTACCGTCAGTGAAGTGGCCGCCGGCAGCAATGGCCCGGTGGTGAAATTCAAGGATGAGATTCTCGCGGAAGATGTGGAAGAGGAAGCCGACCTGGTGGTTCTGGCCACCGGCATGGTCGCCAATTCCGGGGTGGATATTGAGCAGGTGGGTCAGGATGAGCCCGGTGAATGGAAAGTGAATGCCGATTCCATCCTCAACCTGAATTATCGCCAGGGTAAAGATCTGCCGCACCTGAAGTATGGCTTCAATGATTCCCACTTCATCTGCTTCCCCTATGAAACGCGCCGCACCGGCATCTACACCTGTGGCCCGGTTCGTCGCCCCATGGACAACCAGCAAGCCATTGAAGATGCCACCGGCGCAGCCCTGAAGGCCATCCAGGCCATGGAAAACGCCAAGATCGGCCGTGCGGCGCACCCACGCTCCGGCGACCTTTCCTATCCCTCTTTCCGCAAGGAAGGCTGCACCCAGTGCAAACGCTGCACCGTGGAATGCCCCTTTGGCGCTATCGATGAAGATGAAAAACGCTTCCCGGTTTTCAACGAATCCCGTTGCCGGCGTTGTGGTACCTGCATGGGCGCCTGCCCGGTGCGGGTCATCTCCTTTGAAAACTATTCGGTGGACAGTGTCGGCCAGCAGCTCAAGGCCGTGGATATCCCCGATGAGTTCGATGAAAAGCCACGCATCCTGGTACTGGCCTGCGAAAACGACGCCTATCCGGCATTGGATATGGGTTCCATGAATGGCTACAAGTACAGCCAGTGGGCCCGGGTCATCCCGGTGCGCTGCCTGGGCTCCGTCAATACCATCTGGGTCACCGATGCTCTCAACAGCGGTTACGACGGAATTGTGCTCATGGGCTGCCAGAAAGGCGACGATTATCAGTGTCACTTTGTGAAGGGATCGGAACTCGCGCATATGCGTATGAGCAAGATCGACGATACCCTGACCACGCTGAATCTGGAAAAAGAGCGTGTGGCCACGTACGAGGTAGCCATTACCGATATCGAACGCGCACCCAAGCTGATCGACGATATGGCGGAAGCCGTCGAAAAGATGGGTATGAGCCCCTTCAAGTTCTAGGAGCGAAGGCATGAGTGACTACAACACGAATATGATTGAGAAGTACCGCGGCTCATTCCTGAAAGAGGTTCAGGATAATGTCGAGGAAGGCGACTGGGTCAAGATGTGCATGCAGTGTGGCGTCTGTTCCGGTTCCTGTCCCATGGGGCCTCACTGGGAACACCCACCCCAGGAAATCTTCATGATGATCCGCGCCAACAAGCGTGAAGAAGTGCTTGGTTCCAGTTCCATGTGGATGTGCACTTCCTGTTACAACTGTATCGCCCGCTGCCCGCGTGGTTTACCCATCACCCACATCATGCATGGCTTGGCCACCTACGCAAAACGCCTGGGTCTGGCGCCCAAGGAACAGCCCACGGCCAAGTTCGCGCAACTGTTCTGGGATAACCTTACCAAGACCGGACGGGTGAATGAGCTGAAACTGGGTCTGCAATTGTATTTCATGAATGGCATCAGCGAAGGCATCAAGACTTCGCTGAAAATGAAAGACATTGGCCTGGGTATGCTCAAGGCCAAGCGCATGAGCCCCATGGAAATGCTGGGCGGACACAAGTGCAAAGACACGAAAGGGCTCCACGCCATCCTCAAAAAGGCGCAGGAACTGGAAGAAAACCGCATTGGCAAGAGTAGCTAAGGAGCAATTTCATGGCCAAGAAATCCTATTCATTCTATCCCGGCTGCTCCTCACAGAAGGCGGCCTCGTCGTCCAACTACCAGACTTCGGTCAGCGCCATGTGCGATGTATTGGACATAGAACTCAATGAAATACCGGACTGGAACTGCTGTTCGGCATCCATCGGTTATGCCGGTGGCGGCGAATTGCCCCGTCTGGCCTTGTCGGCCCGCAACATGGCCCTCTCGGAACAGCATCATGGCGACCAGGATATCGTCGCCACCTGCGCCGCCTGCTGGCTGGCCACCAAGGAAACCCAGGAACGCCTGCATGACAATTCCGATCTGTTGGCGGAAACCAATCAAGCCCTGTCCGAAGCGGGCCTGAAGCTGAAGAATGACAAAAAAATACGCCACATGGTGGAAGTCCTCATTGAAGACTTCGGCTACGATGCCCTGGGCAGCCATGTGAAAAAGCCCCTGGAAGGTATCAAAATTGCCGGCTATGTGGGGTGTCAGACCAACCGTCCCTTCGGGATCGACGGGGAATCCTTTGAAAATCCCAAGTATCTCGACAAGATGATTGAAACCATGGGGGCCGAAGCCTGCAACAATTACGAGAAGAAGGTATCTTGTTGTGGCGGCGCACTGGCCTTCTCCGAACCGGAAAAGAGCCAGGCACTGATCAAGGACATCATTGAATCCGCCTACGACAATGGCGCGGATATGATCGTTACTCCCTGCCCGGTGTGCCAGATGAACACCGAAGTCTACCAGGACCAGATCAATGCCAAGTTCGGCACCAAGTTCAAAATGCCGGTGGTGTATTACTCCACCCTGATGAGCGTGGCCTATGGCAAATCCGGCAAGGAAGCGGGGCTGGATGGCCAGATTATTCGTGCCAAGCAACTGGAAGATATTGCCAAATAAACCGGCACCGGCCAGTGAAGCCCCTCCCCGGAGGGGCTTTTTTATGGCTGTCACCGGCCACGCCAGGGTAGGAAAAACGCCTCTTGAACACCCCCCATCCACATAAAAATGGGCAAACCCATCAACCATTGACTACATGAAAAAATATTTTTATATTTAAAACAATAAGTTAAAATCAGGCCATCCCTGTCGAATGTTGTAAGAATATACTTACAAAATCTCCCGCACCCCCCCTACATACCTGACACGCCTGCCCACCTATACTGTTTTCCAACGAGTGCGGGGAAGCACCGGAAATTCCAGGTCGCCGAAAGGGGGGGGCCAACAAGGGGGCGAGCGAGCCAGGGCGTTAAAGAACAAAGATAAACCAAAAAAGAAGGCAGGGAAACCGGGTCACCACCGGTGTAGAACGAAAACCTTCACACACATGCACCACATTATACGGCCCGTTTCAGGGCCGTGTTAGTTGGTGTGGGCCGC
>CBDUNQ010000150.1:0-5848 GCA_965368625.1 uncultured Gammaproteobacteria bacterium | reverse complement strand
GGCCATCGGCATCCATGGCCCGTTCAATGAAATACGGCTCAATGCGATAGCCGCCATTGGCGAATACCGCATAGGCGCGCGCCATATCCAGGGGGGTGGTGCTGCCACTGCCCAGGGCCAGGGAAAGGTTGGGTGGCAGTTGCGTGGGGGTAAAGCCAAAGCGCTGGGCGTGTTCGATGGCGGCTTTGGCGCCAATGCTGCGCAACAGGCGCACGGAGACCAGATTGCGGGAGTTCACCAGGGCTTCGCGCAAGCGGGTGGGGCCATAAAACTTGCCGCTGTAGTTTTCCGGACGCCAGGTGGTTTCCAGGGAGGGGTCGTCAAATACCACGGGGGCATCATTGATGACGCTGGCGGCCGTGAAGCCATGTTCCAGGGCGGCGGAATAGACAAAGGGTTTGAAGCTGGAACCGGGTTGCCGCTGGGCCTGTACGGCACGGTTGAATTTGCTGCGGGAAAAGTCAAAACCGCCGGCCAGGGCCAGCAGGGCGCCATCCTCGGGCTGCAGGGAAACCAGTGCGCCTTCGATGAGGGGGATCTGCGCCAGCTGCCATTGGTCTTCCCCCAGCGCTTGCAGGCGAATGATATCGCCCACGCGCAATAGTTCTTCCGGCTTTTTGGGTTCGGGTCCGCGTTGATTCACGCTGATGTAGGATCGAGCCCATTGCAGGGCTTTCAGGTCCAGGGTGCGCGTACCCAGTTCACTGGCAAAGACCTCTACGCTGTTTTCCTTCAGTCCGGTGACCAGTGCCGGCAGTAGCCCACCCACGGGGTAGTAGTCGGCCAGGTGTTGGCGCCAGCGGTTTTCGTCCGCGTCGGCCGGTAGTTCCACATGGGCTTCCGGGCCGCGGTAGCCATGGCGCTGATCGTAGTCCAGCAAGGCCTTGCGCAGGGCTGCGGTGGCTGCCTGCTGGGCGTGGCTGTCCAGGGTGGTGATGACCTGATAACCGGAGTTGTAGACTTCGGTACCGTAGCGCTCCACCATTTCGGCACGCACCATTTCCGCGGCAAAGGAGGCGTCCACATCGGATGACTGGCTGTGCAAGCGGGCTTCATCGGGGGTATTGATGGCTTCCGTATAGGTGGCGGCATCGATGAATTCCAGGTCACGCATGCGGGACAGCACGTAATTGCGGCGCGCCAGTGCCCGCTTCGGGTTGCTGATGGGGTTGTCCCGGGAAGGCGCCTTGGGCAGACCGGCGATCATGGCCATTTGTGGCAGGGTGAGCTGGTCCAGGCTGGTGCCGTAATACACCTGGGCGGCGGCGGCCACTCCATAGGCACGCTGGCCCAGATAGATCTTATTGAGATACAGGGTCAGGATCTCTTCCTTGCTGAGGGAGCGCTCGATCTGTAATGACAGGAAGATTTCGGTTAGCTTACGCAAATAGGATTTTTCCGCGCTAAGATAAAAGTTGCGCGCCACCTGCATGGTGATGGTGCTGCCCCCCTGGCGCTTTTCGCCGGTGCGCGCCAATTCGATGGCGGCACGCAGCAATCCCTGGTAATCCACGCCGGGATGCTCGAAGAAGCGGTCATCCTCGGCGCCCAGAAAGGCTTGGATCATGGGCTTGGGCACGGCTTCATAGGCTACGGGAGAGCGGCGTTTTTCCCCGTATTCGGCCATCAGTTTACCGTCCTGGGTGTAGACCCGCAGGGGCACCTGGAACTGGACTTCCTGCAATTCATCGGTGGAAGGCAGGTCCTTGGCCAGGTAGAGATAGGCGCCCGCCACGGCCAGAATGCCCACCGTGGTCAGGGCGAAACCGGTGGCAAGCACCAGACGCAGGAAAAGTAACCATTTTTTCATTGAATTTTGCAGCTTGTGACGTGGTTCCAGGCCAAAGAGGAAATTCTCACTAAACTAAACTATAAATCGTCCGATAACGGGAATCGAGTACCAATGCAGGACTATGCCATTAGTTGACAATCATTTGCCATTGTCATTTAATCCGGTGGAACACCTATGTGTATTAACCATGGGTAATAAAAAAGGAAATATCTGTGCAACTTGCGCGATTATTCAAGAGGGCCAACGCACCGATCGTTGGGTTGGATATCAGCTCCACAGCGGTGAAACTGTTGGAACTGGGCTACAGTGGGGGGCGCTACCGGGTAGAAAGCTACGCTGTTGAGCCACTCCCACCCAATTCGGTGGTGGAAAAGAATATCACGGATGTGGAGGCAGTGGGCGAAGCCCTGCGGCGAGCGGTGAAGCGCTCGGGCACACGGGCCAAATTCGCCGCCGTAGCCGTTTCCGGCTCATCGGTGATCACCAAGGTGATTCCCATGCCCGCCAATCTCACCGATGACGAGATGGAATCTCAAATCGAGCTGGAGGCGGATCAATACGTTCCCTACCCCCTGGAAGAAGTCAGCCTGGATTTCGAGGTGCTCGGTCCCACGGAGCGCAACCCGGAAACCGTGGATGTATTGCTGGCGGCCTGTCGCAGTGAGAATGTGGAAATGCGAACCGCAGCGGTGGAGGCCGGCAATCTGACCGCCAAGGTGGTGGATGTGGAAGCCTATGCCTCGGAAAACGCCTTCAGCCTCATCGCCGAGCAGTTACCCGATCAGGGCGTGGACAAGACCATCGCCGTGATTGACGTGGGGGCCACCATGACCACCCTCAACGTCCTCCATGATTTGAAAATGATCTATACCCGCGACCAGGTGTTCGGTGGCAAGCAACTCACCGAAGAAATCATGCGTCGCTATGGGCTTTCCTACGAAGAAGCGGGCATGGCGAAACGCCAGGGCGGGCTGCCGGAAAACTATATTTCGGAAGTGCTGGAGCCCTTCAAGGAAGCCATGGCACAACAGGTAAGCCGGTCGTTGCAGTTTTTCTTCTCTTCCAGTCAATACAATCACGTGGACCATATCGTACTGGCGGGCGGCAGCGCCTCCATTCCCGATGTGGATGAGGTGGTACAGGACAAGCTGGGTGTGGAAACCACCATTGCCAATCCCTTTGCCTCCATGGCGCTGGCTCCATCGGTCAAGCCGCAAACCCTGAGTAATGACGCCCCCGCGCTGTTGATCGCCTGCGGGCTCGCACTGAGGAGCTTCGACTGATATGGCACATATTAACCTTTTACCCTGGCGCCTCGAGCTGCGTAAGCAGCGGCAAAAAGAGTTTGGTGTACTGGCCCTGCTGGCCGCCGTATTCGCCATTGCCGTATGGGCTCTGGTGCACATGCAGATGAGTGCGCGCATCGATACTCAGAACCAGCGCAATGCCTTTCTGGACAAACAGATCAAGGTCCTGGATGACAAGATCGCCAGAATCAAGGAACTGGAAAAGACCAAGGCCGGTCTGCTGGCGCGCATGAATATCATTCAGCAGTTGCAGAGCAGCCGTCCGGAAAGCGTGCATCTCATGGATCAACTGGTGCGTACCCTGCCCGATGGCGTACATCTGTCCAAGATCGAGCAAAAGGGCAATGCCCTGACCCTCAACGGGATTGCCCAGTCCAATGCCCGGGTTTCCGCGTACATGCGTAACATCGACGGGTCTCCCTGGATGACCGGTCCCAAACTGGACTTCATTCAGACCAAGGAGCAAGACAATCGCCGGGTAGCGGAATTCACCCTGCGAGCCGCCCAGGTGCGTGTCACGCCTTCTGAGCAAGAGGAGGCCGAAAAATGAATCTGGACGATATCAACAACCTGGACTTCAACAATATCGGCAGCTGGCCCACCGCCGCCCGCGGCGTGCTCATTGTGCTGCTGATCATCCTGGTGCTGTTCCTCGGCTACTGGTTTGACGTGAAGGATCAGATTCAGAGCCTGGAAAAGGCGGAGCAAAAGGAAGTCGAACTCAAGGCCACCTTTGAGAAAAAGGCGAAGAAGGCCGCCAACCTCGTGGCGTACGAGCAGCAGCTGGAAGAAATGAAGGAATCCTTCGGGGCCATGCTGCGGCAACTGCCCAACAAGACCGAAGTGGCGGAACTGCTGGTGGATATCTCCCAGACGGGGCTGGCCAGCGGTCTGGAGTTTGAACTGTTCAAACCACAACAGGAAAAACCGCAGGAGTTCTATGCGGAGCTGCCCATCAGCATCAAGGTGAAGGGCAACTACCATGAATTCGGCAATTTTGTCAGTGGAATGGCGGCCCTGCCGCGGATTGTCACGGTACACAATGTTGTCATCACTCCGCAGGGATCTTCCGGGGAGCTGTCAATGGATTTAACGGCCAAGACCTACCGTTATCTGGACGACGAAGAGGAGGGCAAGAAATGAAGCCGCTTCTCTCAGGAACCACGGTGGCCCTGTTACTGGCCGGCGGTCTGCTTACCGGCTGCAGCAGTAGCAATACCGATGAACTGCAGGATTATGTGGATCGGGTGACGGCACAACAGCCCACGCGCATCGAGCCCCTGCCGGAATTCAAGCCTTTCGAAACCTTCCTCTATGAAGTGGATGAAATGCGCAGTCCCTTTACCCCCATGGCCACGGGTGCCAGCACGGCACGGACCGGACAGGCTTCGGGTAATGGTATACAGCCGAATTTCAATCGCCCACGCGAGCCTCTGGAAGAAGCCCCCTTGGATGCCTTGCGCATGGTGGGTACCCTGGAGCAATCCGGCGAATCCTGGGCACTGGTGCGCATGATCGATGGCACCATTCACCGGGTGCAACCGGGTAACCATCTGGGGCAGAATCACGGCAAGATCATCCGTATTACCGAATACGAAGTGGAATTGACCGAAATCGTGCCCGATGGGCTGGGGGGCTGGCAGGAACGTCAGGCATCCCTGGCATTGAGCGAATAATCCCGTGGGGGGCCGTACATGAGCGCCGAGATACCAATGAAAACACTTATTTTATCTTCTGACCGAAAAAGCTGGGATACCGTTATGCAACGCTTTCTACTGGGTGTGTGGTTACTGATCGGTGGCATCACGCAGGCCGCTGCGCAAAATGCCATTGAAGCCATTGAGTTCGCGGGCATGCCCGGCGACCGGGTGCAGATTGTCATGAGTATGAGCCAGCCGGCCAGTGAGCCCATGAGCTTTACCATCGACAACCCGGCGCGTATCGCCTTTGATTTTCCCGCTACCCAGAGCAAGCTGGCGAAACGCTCGCAGACCATTGGTATCGGCGTGGCCAAGAGCATCACCGCGGTGGAAGCCCAGGGGCGGACCCGCGTAGTGTTGAATCTGGCGCAAATGGTGTCGTACGAAACCCGCGTCGAGGGTAACAATATTGTTGTGGTTCTGCAGGATACCGGCTCCGGTGCCTTGACCAAGGCGCCCACCTTCAGTGCCCCGGCTTCTTCCGAAGCGACGGCCGCTGCTCCGGTTGCCCTGTCCGGTCCTTCCATCACCAATGTGGACTTCCGCCGCGGTGAAATGGGTGAAGGCCGCGTGATCATCACCCTGTCGGATCCCACCATGCCGGTGGATATGCGTCAGGAAGGCGGCAAGGTCGTGGTGGACTTCCTCGGCAGCAGCTTGCCGGAACGTCTGGCACGGCGCCTGGATGTACTCGATTTCGCCACCCCGGTGCGTACCGTGGATACCGTATCCCGTGGCAACAGCGTACGCATGACCATCGATCCCATGGGGGACTATGATCACCTGGCGTATCAGTCCGACAACCAGTTCACGGTGGAAATCAAACCCACCACCAAGGAAGAGCAGCAAGCCCGCAAGAAGGAAGAGTTCGGTTACACCGGCGAGCGCCTGTCTCTCAACTTCCAGGATATCGAAGCCCGCTCGGTACTGCAGTTGATTGCCGACTTCACCGGCACCAACATTGTGGTGAGTGACACGGTATCCGGCAGTCTGACCCTGCGACTGAAGAACGTACCCTGGGATCAAGCCCTGGATATCATTCTCAAGAC
>CBDUNQ010000149.1:0-5859 GCA_965368625.1 uncultured Gammaproteobacteria bacterium | reverse complement strand
CCGCCGATTATTTCCCCCCGTAGACTTCCCCATTATACAGGCGCTGTTCCCACGCCAGAGAGGTTTTGGCAATGAATTCCAAGTCATCATGACACGGTGTCCACTGGAGCAGGTCCCGCACCCGATCTGCCCGGGCGATGAGGGTGGGTGGGTCTCCCGCACGTCGGGCTTCTTCACGGATATTCAAGGGTGCGCCATGGGCTTTTTGCACCGTATCCAGCACTTCACGCACACTGTATCCGTGGCCATAGCCGCAATTGAGGGTCTGGGAATCTCCGCCCGCACGCAGATAATCCAGTGCCTTGATATGGGCGTCGGCCAGGTCACTCACATGAATGTAATCCCTCACCCCGGTACCATCGGGAGTTGGGTAATCCGTACCAAATATGCTGATATGGCTGCGTTTTCCCACTGCGGCTTCGGCCGCCACCTTGATCAATAGCGTGGCCTTTTCCGTGGATTGCCCGATTCTGCCCTCGGGATCGCAGCCCGCCACGTTGAAATAGCGCAGGATGACATGCTTCAGTGGGCTGGCCAGGCTCAGGTCGCGCAGCATCCATTCGCTCATCAGCTTGGAAGTGCCATAGGGATTGATGGGGGCCAGTGGGCTGTCTTCCGAACAAAAATCCCCATCAGGTATGCCATATACCGCAGCGGTGGATGAAAAAATAAAATGTTTCACCCCTGCGCGCTGACAACAATCGAGCAGGGTACGGGTACAGCAGGTATTGTTCCCGTAATACAGCATGGGTTCGGCTACGGATTCCGGCACAATGGTTTTTGCCGCAAAATGGATCACGGCATCTACATTATGTTGGCGTAACAGGGTGTCTACGGTGGAGGCATCTCCTGTATCGCCGATAATCAATTCCGCCCCCACCACGGCATCGGCAAAGCCGGTACTGAGATTATCCAGTACCACCACTTTTTCCCCACGGGTGGTCAATTGTTGTACAACGTGACTGCCGATGTAGCCGGCACCACCGGTTACCAGAATGGTTTTATGATTCATACGAGACTCTATCGTTATTACCTGAAAAAAGTGTCAAGGCCCGGGGCAGGATCCCAGTCCGCAGGCCCCCTGTTGGCGATTCACTGGCGCATCACCCTGCCTGCTGTTACGGCATCGTAGCATTTTCACTGCATCAGGACACCTTGTGGCCCTGAATGATGCGGTGCACGGTCTCCGGTCCATAGAGTTCGTCCAGGGGTACCGAACGGCCGTGACTGGTTACCATGCGTGCATGGAAACGGCGTAATTCCCTGGGTTCGCGAACACCGCAGGAGTGGGCCAGCACGCCCACTTCATACACCATATTCTTCACATAGTTGGCTACCCGGTCCGCCTTCAGCATGGGGTCCAAACCCTTTTGCAGGCGTGCATTATGGGTGGTGATGCCGGTTGGGCAGGTATTGCGATTGCAATGCAGGGCTTGAATGCAGCCCAGGGAAAACATGAAACCGCGCGCCGAAGTGATGAAATCAGCACCCACACACAAGGCCCAGGCTACCTGTGCGGGGGTGATCAGCTTGCCGGAACAAACCACTTTGATGCGCTCTTTCAAACCGGCTGCCTTGAGTTGATCCACCACCAGGGGCAGGGATTCCTGAATGGGCAGGCCGACATAGTCCATGAGACTGGACGGAGCGGCGCCGGTGCCACCATCCCCGCTGTCGATGGTGATGAAATCCGGGGCGGATTCCACCCCGCGGCGATTGATTTCCGTGAACAATTCGTCCAGCCAGCCATAGGAGCCGATGACGGCTTTGAAGCCCACGGGTTTGCCGGTGACGTCACGGATGCGGCTTATCATATCCAGCAAATCTCCGATATTACGGATATCCGGATGCCGGTTGGGACTGATGGAATCAATGCCCTGGGGTATTCCGCGAATACGGGCAATTTCCTCGGTTACTTTCTTGCCGGGAAGAATGCCACCCTTGCCGGGCTTGGCTCCCTGGCTGAGTTTGATTTCAAACATCTTTACCTGTGCATGGGCGGCGACTTCACGCAGTTTTTCGTCACTCAATTGTCCGATCTGATCACGTACCCCATATTTTGCCGTACCGATCTGGTATACCAGATCACACCCGCCTTCCAGGTGATAGGGAGAAAGACCACCTTCTCCCGTATTCATCCAGCAGCCACTTTTCCCGGCCCCCATGGATAAGGCCCGCACCGCCGGTTTCGACAGGGCGCCATAACTCATGCCGGAAATATTGAATAGCGATTCTGTGGTATAGGGGTGCTTGCAATAAGGCCCGATGGTCACTTTTCCCACGGGTGCTGCATCTTCACCCAGGGTGGGGAAGGCGCAATTGACGAACATGATGGTGCCCGGCGGCTGCAGGTTTCGTGTAGAGCCAAAGGCAACGGTGTTATCGATACCTTTGGCGGCCCGGTATACCCAGGATCTCTCCGCGCGGTTGAAAGGCATTTCTTCACGATCCATGGAAAAAAAGTATTGACGGAAAAACTTGCCGAGATGTTCGAAAAAATAGCGGAAATGCCCCACTACCGGATAATTGCGCCGAATCGCCTGCTTGGTCTGGGTCACATCAAGAAAATACACCACGATAATGGCCAGGAAGACCAGTCCCACTGCGATGACGAACGCGACATCCAGATAGTTCAGAATGGTGAGTAGCAATCCTTTAGTTTCCATAACAATCTCTCATGGGAAAAAACCTGCGAGCATTACGGGATAGCAGGGGTGGGAAAGAGGGCGGCTACCATGGCAACCCGTCTGACGACAGGGGAGCCCACAGCCGCCTGGTGAGTGATTCGGGAGCGGGTGCACATCGCTTTTCATAGGGATGGCGAACGTATGACCAGCATTTTTTCCACCTGCATGTCACGGAAGGTGTGGGGGATGCCGCCTACACCAAGCCCCGAGTGACGCAGGCCGGCGAAAGGCATCCAGTCCACACGGAAGGCGGTATTCTGATTCACCATGACGGCCGAGGCATTGAGTTTGCGATACGCCAGCAGGGCGGTATCCAGGTCTCGGGTAAAGATGGCGGCCTGAAACGAAAAGGGGACTGCATTGGCGCGTTGGATTGCCTGTTCCAGATTTTCATAGGAATAGATACATACCACGGGCCCAAAGATTTCCTGCTGGGAGACCCGGGATTGATCATCAGGATTGAGCAATACCGTGGGGGCATAACAGCTATCACTCAGTGGCTTTCCTCCACACAGCAGAGTTGCTCCCTGATTCACGGCTTCGGTTACCCATTCATGCACACGTTGCACTTCGGCACTACGGATTAACGGACCTATATCGGTTTTCGCCTGGGTGGGGTCGCCCACCACCAGTTGTCCGGCTTCAGCGGCCAGACGGCTTGCCAGCTCGTCAATGATTTGGGCATGGGCGTATACCCTTTGCACCGAAACACATACCTGGCCGGCATGGTAGAAACCACCCTTGGCCACCGAGGCGACCGCGGCATCGAGATCGGCATCGGGTGCCACCAGCAAGGGGGCTGCGCCACCGTGCTCCAGTGCGCAACGGGTGCCCGGAGCCAGCTGTGAACGCAGCATCCAGCCCACTTTTGCACTGCCGATAAAGCTGAAGAAACCAACGCGAGCATCAGTTACCAGTTTTTCCGCCAGGGCTACATCGCGCACCATGAGCGCCTGGCACCAGGCCTTGGGCAATCCTGCTTCATGGAGAATTTCCACCAGTCGAAAACAGGACAGGGGTGTATCACCGGCCGGCTTCACGATTACCGGGCAGCCGGCGGCAATGGCGGGGCCGATCTGATGCACGATCAGGTTCAGGGGGTGATTGAAGGCGCTTATCGCCACTACCACGCCAATGGGTTCATGACGGGTTACGGCCAAATGATGTTCCGAAGCGCCATTCAGTCCCATGGGGATTTCACTGCCCGCTTCTGTGCGCAGGCACTCCACACAACTGCGAAGTCCATCGATGGCGCGAGCCACTTCCACCTGGGAATCACGCAGCGGCTTGCCGCCTTCTCGTGCGGCTTCTGTGGCAAGAAAATCAGCCCGTTCAGCCACCAGTTCCGCGGCTTTACTCAACACGGCTATACGCTGTGAGGCCGGCAGCCAGCGGTCACGGTCTTCATAGCAGCCATACGCCACCTGTAAGGCCATCTGAATGTCATTGGCACTGGCGCAATCCACGGTGGCAATGACTTCACCATTGAAAGGGGCGGTAACCGTAATCTGGCCATCACGCTCCGGGGTTTCAGCCAGTTGAAGGGGGTAGTGGGTGGTCATGAACAGGTCCTTGTGTCAGTGAGCGGTGAATCGGTTTTCCCTGCAGCGGTCCGGCCCCCGTATGCACCAGATTGGTGCGCCATAAAGGGAGTTCCCAAGGGTGATGGATTGCCGTCATCGGGCTTCCATTTTCAATACCAGAAACTATCCGGAAGAATCGGCCGGGTGCAAGAAGAGTTGAGAGGCATGTATAGCAGGCCTATGAAATAGAATGCATTTTTCACACCACAGCATAGCGTGATTATGGCGTTGTGAAAGGTCTGCAGGGTGGAATCGCGTGGCCGGATAAAAATTATTTTTTTGATATTAGAGTTTAGTTAAACATTGTAACTCATTGTATAATAAGAAAAACATTGTTTTTTTTGATCTTGTGTCCAAGGATTTCCTGGGATATGATGCCTGCAAGTCACATGGGTTGCCGACACGCTTTTGCGGCTCGTGAAGCATGCTGGCGACCGATTATCAGGCAGGAGTATTCAGCGTTGTACGGAAACAGTGAACAGCGGGAGCCAGGGAAGACCCCGTCGAGTATTCTGGTGATTGATGACGATGCCCAGCTGCGGGGTTTTCTGCGGGAAGTATTGGATAGTGCAGGCTATCGGGTATTGGAAGCAGACAATGGCAATCAGGGCAGTCAGATGTACGCTGAGTACCGGCCCGATCTGGTGTTGACTGATATTGTCATGCCCGAAAAAGAGGGCATGGAACTGATCATGGAATTGCGGCAATTAAATGCCGATCTCCCGATTATTGCCATGTCGGGAGGAAATGCAGGATTTAGTGGCAGTTATTTGACCGCTGCAGGAAAACTGGGTGCCAATGCCACCCTGGCGAAACCCTTCACCGCTTCGCACCTGTTGACGGCCATCGAGAAGCTGCTCAAACCGCGTTTCGCTACGGGCCGTTAAGCACACTCAGCTGATCCCTGGGGTGTACGGCGGTTACAACCGGACAAAAGGCCTGGAAAACCCTCCTGTGTTGCCTTTGTGCTGGCCCGTAGCGAACTTTATTCAACCCGGGTCACACCGGGTTTTGTTTTCTATGGCTGTGAATACCTCCAAACTGTATCACCAACGATATTTAACCGACGCCCAGGCACTGAATCAGCGCCTGTGCGAAGGCTTCGCCCGGTATCGGGACGATGTTCAGACCCGAAAAAGCCATTTCTTTCATGGCCGCTATGAAAATGTCTATATATCACCCAGTCAGATTCCTGAGCTGGCTGCCTTGTATCGGCATGCCATCGACTTTGCGCGTGACATTTTACAATGGGATTCCCAACGGAAGCTGCGCTGTGGAGGCTGGTTCAACTGCATGGCCAAGGGCCACTCGACAACGAAGCATCGCCACGATGATGATGATGAATTGTTATCTGCGGTGTATTACCTCCAGGTTCCACCACAATCAGGGGATTTACGGCTCTACAGTTCGCAAGGCATCGTGCGTGTACAGCCCGAAGAGGGCATGTTTGTGTTTTTTGGACCTCATGTGGAACATGAGGTCACGGAAAACCATAGTGATCATGAGCGCCTTTCCATCGGTATGAATATCGGACCAGTGCATGGGGATTGAGGTGCAATCTTCCCGGCGCTTTTGTATCGCCCCCATGA